>JANODS010000728.1:0-1271 GCA_031412835.1 Acidobacteriota bacterium
CCCCTCCCCCCCAACCACGCCGCCACCGTCGGCGAGCCCGCCGCCCTCACCCGCCTCACCGGCTTCCGCAAATACGTCCGCGCCCATTGGACCCCCGAGGAATGGCGGCTCCACCGCTGGACCTACTGCCGCCTCACCGAAGGCGTCGACACCGAAATCGGCCGCGTCCTCGCGGCGTTGCGCGAAACCGGCCTCGACAAAAACACCGTCGTCATCTTTGCCAGCGACCACGGCGACATGGACTCCGCCCACGGTTTTGAACACAAAAGCCTGCCCTACGAAGAGTCCGCCCGTGTGCCATTCCTCGTCTCCTGGCCCGGCCGCGTACCGCGCGGCAAAGTTGATCGGAAGCATCTTATCGGCTCGACGATTGACCTCTTCCCCACTCTCTGCGATTTCGCCGGCATCCCCGCGCCCGCCGGCCTCCCCGGCCGCAGCGTCCGCGCCTTAGCCGAAAAGGGTTCGGCCTCGGGCTGGCGGAAGGATCTGGTCATCGAATGCGGCGATTCCCGGACCTTGCGGAGCGCCCGGTACAAGTACTCGCTCTGGGAAGGCCCCGGCACCCGGGAGCTCCTCACCGACATGGAGAAGGACCCCGGCGAAAAGCGAAACCTGGCCACCGAACCCGGCATGGCTCCCGTCCTCGCCGAGCACCGCGCCCGCCTCCGCGAAGAAATCAACCAACGCGAAGACCGCTACGGTCGAGAGCTTCTCGCCGGCCTCGACGCCTCTCAGTAGAATCGACACCTTTCGACCCGACCTCCCCCGCCTGCAAACCACTCAAATCGCGAGCCCACCCATCTCGAGACCCCGCCGCCCCGACCCCGTAGCTCTCCAGTTCCCTGCGAACCTCCCCTCCGGCACCGCCCGAACCATTTCCATCTGCCCCTACGAAATCAACCCTTGCCGACGCAAATCAGCCTCTTCCCGCAACCAATCCTCTACGCCCCCGTATGCCGTCGCAATCCCCCGCGCCCCCAGAAACCGCTGAAACGAAATGCGATCCATCTCCGCCATCTCCATCGCCCGCCCTAGCGACAGTCGCCCCTGCGCAAACAACGTCGTCGCCAGTTCCCGCTTCAGCTCAGTCATAAGGCACCTCTCCTCCGATCCTATCCGAATGCCCTCCTTCACGCTCTTCCGAACGAGCTAAGGTCGTGGCGGGGTCACCGCGCGACGACTGCCCCAAATCCGTCCGCCAATCGACTCAGTCGACAGAGCGGGAAGGCTCCTCCGCGTTCCGCATCTGGGCCGACTACGGTCGAACGACC
>JANODS010000729.1:0-1528 GCA_031412835.1 Acidobacteriota bacterium
GCCATCACCAACACCCCCCTCCAAGCCCTCGCCCTGTGGAACGACCCCACCTTCCTCGAAGCCGCCCGCCAACTCGCCGACCGCACGCTGACCGATGCCGGCCCCGATCAAACCAAGCGCCTGCGCCTGATGTTCCGCATCGCCACCGCCCGCTACCCCACCGCCACCGAACTCCAAATGCTTCGCCAGACTGCCGACCAGCAACTCGCCGAGTACAAAGCCAAGCCCGCCGACGCGCAAAAACTCATCGCCATCGGCGAGTCCAAATCCAAGCATCGCGACCCCATCGAACTCGCCGCCTGGACCAGCCTCGCCTCCGCCATCCTCAACCTCGACGAAGTCATCACGAAGGAATAACCCATGACCTCCCGCCGCGATTTCCTCTCCCAGCTCGCCCTCTCCAGCCTCCTCTCCGGTGCCACGCCCACTAAGGCGAAGTCGATCATCTACCTCCACATGTCCGGCGGCCCGTCGCAGATCGACCTCTTCGATCCCAAGCCGATGCTCAAAAAGTTTCAGGGCCAGGACCTCCCCGCCTCCATCCGCATGGGCCAGCGCATCACCGGCATGACCTCCGGCCAGTCCACCCTCCCCGTCGCCAGCTCCCTCTTTTCGTTCGGCAGATACGGCCAATCCGGTGCCCAACTTTCGGAACTCCTCCCCTACCATCAGAAGATCGCCGACGATATTTGCATCGTCCGTTCCGTCAATACCGACGCCATCAACCACGACCCCGCCATCACCTTCATCCAGACCGGCTCCCAGCAACCCGGTCGCCCTTGCATCGGCTCCTGGGTCAACTACGGCCTCGGCAGCGAGAACAAAAACCTGCCCGCTTTCGTCGTCATGATCAGCCAGAAAAGCGGCATCAACGTCGACCAGCCGCTGTTCTCCCGCTTGTGGTCCAGCGGCTTCCTACCGTCGAACTATCAAGGCGTGAAATTTCGCTCCGGCACCGATCCCGTTCTCTTCCTGAACGACCCCGCCGGCATCACCCCCACCACCCGCAAGAACATTCTCGACCTCTCCGCCAAGCTCAACCAGCAGCGCTCGGCCGAACTCGGCGACCCCGAAATCGATACCCGCATCGCGCAGTACGAAATGGCGTATCGCATGCAAACGTCGGTGCCCGAACTGACGGATCTATCGAAGGAAACCGAAGCGACCTACAACCTCTACGGCCCCGAATCCCGCAAGCCCGGCACCTTCGCCCAGCAGTGCCTGTTGGCCCGCCGCCTGGTCGAACGGGGCGTCCGCTTCGTGCAACTTTACAACCGCGGCTGGGACCAACACGGCGACCTGCCCCGCGATCTCGCTCTCCAAGCCAAAGCCGTCGACCAGCCCTCCGCCGCCCTCGTCCTCGACCTCAAACAGCGCGGCCTGCTCAAAGATACGCTCGTCGTTTGGGGCGGGGAATTCGGCCGCACCGTCTACTGCCAGGGCCGCCTGACGGAGACTAACTACGGTCGCGACCATCATCCCCGCTGCTTCTCCATGTGGTTCGCCGGCGGCGGCATCAAGGGCGGCC
>JANODS010000730.1:0-2655 GCA_031412835.1 Acidobacteriota bacterium
ATCATGCGCGACTGGACCAATTCACCCGCTTATAACGGCGTCGCCTGGACGGCGGTGGTGACCATGATCGGCTTGACTCTGGCGCTGGTTGGTATCACATTGCGAGACCTCTGGGCATGAACATTTTGCCCCCGGATTGTACTCCCGCCCCGCGTTACACTGATCGCTTGTTGTTAACCGAAGCCAACGCCCCCGTCGCCACTACCGCCACCGTGGTCGGCCAACTCGCCCACGAGCTCCGCCAACCGCTGAGCGCGATGGAGGCGATTACGTACTATCTGCATCTCACCGTTGTGCAGGACCCGAACGCGCGCCAACAGATCGACAAGCTGCGGCAGTTGATCGAGCAGGCCGGCTGGATCCTCTCGGACGCCGTGCATTACCTCCAGTCCGCTCCGCCCCGCCCTGCGCTGCAAGACGTCCATGAGGTGCTCGAAGTCGTACTCAGCCGGTTCAGTACGGAAGATCAGGATTCCGTGTTTGTCGATCTCGCCGAATCGTTTCCGCTGCTCAATCTCGACTTGGCCCAGGTGCAACATCTGCTGACGACGGCGCTTCGATTTTGTCTGCGGACGGCGCGCCAAGCGTACCCCGTCGAAGTGGCCACCTTCACCGAAGCAGGCCAAGCCGTTATCTTGTTCTCTACCGAGGCTCCCGGTTTCGACGCCCACAGCATTGAGAGCATTTTCTCGCCGTTTGAGGACCATCCGGCATCCGCCGCGGGCCTGGGTTTGGCGAGCGTTCGCCGGATTGCGGAAGTCCATGGGGGTACGTGCGGATTGACCGTCAGTCCAGACGGCGAACTCCGTTTACGCGTCGCCTTCGCGGTCCAAAGCGTCTAGCCGCGCTCGCAACGCTTTCACATCCTTCCGCAAATCGCCTACCTTCGTGATGTTCGCGAGCTGGGTTAGATACTCTTTCAAGGGCCGCGCCGGGGTGCCCCAAACTACTTGGTTGCCGCGCACGATTTTTGAAGTCAGCACGCCGCAGCCAGAGCCTAGGATCGCTTTCGATTCGATTCGCGCCTTGTCGCCGATCCCGACCTGGCCCCCGATCACCGCATACTCTTCGACGATTACGCCGCCGGAAAGGCCGGTCTGCGCCGCGATCACGACATGGTTGCCGATCTCGCAATTGTGCGCGATGTGCACCATGTTGTCGATCTTTACGCCGTCGCCGATTCGCGTGACGCCGAGCGCGGCCCGATCCACGCAGGCGTTCGCCCCGAGTTCAAAGTCGTCTCCAATCTCCACTCGTCCCACCTGGGGAAATTTCTGATAGCAGCCTTCGTGCATGACGAAACCGAACCCATCGGCGCCGATCACACTGCCCGAGTGCAGCACGGCGCGGGCTCCTAGTTTCACTCCGTCGTAGAGGGTCACGCGCGCGTGCAGAAGCGCCGCTTCGCCAATCGTCACCCCGGCCCCGATCGCGCAGCCGGCTTGAATCTCACTCCGCGCGCCGATTTTGGTCCCCGCGCCGACGCTGGTCATTGGACCGATGCTGACGCCATCGCCCAATTCGACACCTTCTCCGAGGACCGCCGTGGGATGGACCCCGACCGCAGCGCGGCGTCGGGGATAGAGCACCGTTAAGCAGCGCGCAAAAGCCCCCCGGGGCTGGGGGACGAAGATCATGGTCGTGCCGAGTTCGGTTCCCGGGCTGACGAGCAGGCAGCCCGCCTGCGACGCTTCCGCGGCCTTGGCTCCTTTCGCGTTGCCGACAAAGCTCAGATCGGTGGCGCAGGCTTCGGCGAGCGGCGCGGCCCCCACGATCTCCCGTTCGCCGTCGCCCGTCCAGGGCGCTCCCAGCATCGTCGCGATTTCCCGTACTTTCATAGCTTGAACGCTATGATAACGTTCAATGGCCATTGATCCTTCGGCGCGCATCGCCCCCACCGCCCAAGTCCACCCGTCTGCTCACATCGGACCGCAAACTGTCGTCGGCGATTTTTGCATCATTGAGGCCGATGTCTCCGTTGGTGGCCATTGCCTGTTCGAACCCTACGTCTTCATTAAGCGTTGGACTACCCTCGGCGATCACAACGAAATTTCGGCCCACACGGTGTTGGGCACGGACCCGCTGGACCGCGCGTTTACGGGGGAGCGCTCTTATCTGACCATCGGTCATCACAACAAAATCCGCGAGCACTACACGATCTCCCGCGGCACGAAACCCGAATCCGTCACCACGATTGGCGATCACAACTACATCATGACGTCCGGCCATATCGCGCATAATTCCACCATCGGCAACCACTGCACGATCGCTAGTTGTGCGCTGGTCGCAGGCTACGTGACGATGGAAGACCAAGTGTTTTTGTCGGGCGGCGTCGTGGTTCATCAGTTTTCGAAGATCGGCCGTCTGGCGATGATCGGCGGGAACACGCGCGTCAACCTGGACGCTCCGCCGTTCTTTCTCTATACCGATTTCAACATCACGCCTTGCGGCCTGAATGTCGTCGGGCTTCGCCGTGCCGGGTTCAAGGCTTCCGATATTGCCCCGCTTAAGTTGGCCTACAAACTGCTGTACCGTAGCCATCTGAAGCAGGCCGACGCGCTCGCTCGAATCGAAGCCGAACTCCCCAGCCCGCTGACCGTTCACTTGGTCGAGTTCGTCCGCGGGTCCCAGCGCGGCATTGCGAGAGAGAGCGGC
>JANODS010000731.1:0-1345 GCA_031412835.1 Acidobacteriota bacterium
CCCGAACTCCGCCCCCGTGCCCTCCAAAACGCACTGCGATCAAACTACCCACCCATCCCCCGCTTCCGTCAACTCAAGCTCGACTTCCCCGAACAATCCTCGGGAATGCCGCCTCCCCCGCCGCCGCCGCCCCCTCCACCGCCCATCGACCAAGCGGAACTGGTCGGCATCGACTACACCCGCCTCCCTCTCGCACTCCAGGAGCAAGTGATTCCTCTAACCTCCAAATTCCGCACCGGACACCGTTTCACCACCTCTGAACTCAAACAATTCTCGAACTCCCTCCTCGACATCGATCCCTCGCTCCGTGTAATGAGAACTGTTCGTGCCGACACCTCCACCCAAACGGGCCACAGCGTCCGCCTATTCATCCTCTCCGACAAAGGCACCCCGCCCCCAACTGAAATCCGCGTCGGCGGCAACGTCCAAGCCGCCAACCTCCTCCACAAAGTAGACCCCGTCTATCCCCCCCTCGCCCGCCAAGCCCGCATCCAGGGCATCGTCCGCTTCAAGATTTACCTCACCGCCGAAGGCACCGTCGAACGCGCCCTCCTCGTCTCCGGCCACCCGTTGCTCGTCCCCGCCGCCACCGAAGCCGTCACCCAGTACCGCTACGCCCCCACGATGCTCAACGGCAAGCCCGTCTCCGTCCAAACCCAGGTCGACGTCGACTTCAAACTCTAACCAACCCCCGCCTCCCCAAACGTCGCCATGCCCTCATAAAGCGCCACCGCCGCCGCCAACACCGGCATCGCCAGCGCCGCCCCCGAACCCTCTCCCAACCGCATGTCGAGATCCAGTACCGGCCGCACCCCCAGCTCCGCCAGCAACCGCCGGTGCGGCCTCTCAGCCGAAACATGCGAAAAAATCAGATACGGCATCACCCGCCCATCAATCGCCCGCGCCGCCAACGCCGCCGCCGACGCGATAAACCCATCCACCACCACGGGCATCCTCCGCTCCGCCGCGCCCAATAAAAAACCCGTCATCGTCGCGATCTCAAAGCCCGCGAAAGCTCCCAAAATCCCCTTCGCGTCGGTCACTCCCGCATGACGCGCCAACCCCCGTCCCACCACCTCCGCCTTCCGCCGAACCCCCGCCCCGTCCAACCCCGTCCCCGCCCCCACCGCCTCCTCCGGCGCAACCCCGCAATAAGCGCACAGCAACGCGCTCGCCGCCGTCGTGTTCCCAATCCCCATCTCCCCCACCCCCGCTACATCGCAAGCCAACCCCCGCGCTAACCCCGCCCCGTTTTCTAACGCCATCTCCACCTGCTCCGCACTCATCGCGGGGCCTTCCACGAAATTCGCCGTCCCCCGTCCCAACCGCCGATCTACCGTTCCTG
>JANODS010000732.1:0-4525 GCA_031412835.1 Acidobacteriota bacterium
AAATGGTGGTCTTTCCAGCCCGTCAAACGCCCCGCCGTCCCCACCGCCTCTCCCTCCTGGTCCCGTAATGCTATAGATCATTTCATCGCCGCCAAACACGCCGAACATAAACTCACCCCCGCCCCCGAAGCAGACCGCGCCACCCTCGTCCGTCGCGCTTACTACGACCTCACCGGCCTCCCCCCCACCGCCCGCCAACTCGCCGACGCTCCCCCCTACGAACAGCTCATCGACCAACTCCTCGCCTCCCCCCGCTACGGCGAAAAATGGGGCCGCTACTGGCTCGACCTCGTCCGCTACGCCGACACCGCCGGCTTCGAACTCGATACCCACATCCCCGACGCCTGGCGCTATCGCGACTACGTCATCGACTCCTTCAACGCCGACAAACCCTACCCCCGCTTCCTCCGCGAGCAAATCGCCGGCGACGAACTCTACCGCGAAGAACCCACCGCCATCACCGGCACCGGCCTCTTCTGCGTCGGCCCCAATCGCGACGGCTTCCCCGACCAAGCCGACATCAACCGCGTCGAAGTCCTCACCGACTTCGTCGACACGACGTCCTCCGTAGTCCTCGGCCTCTCCGCCGGCTGCGCCCGCTGCCACGACCATAAATTCGACCCCATCCCCCAACGCGACTACTTCCGCATGCAGGCCATCTTCGCCCCATTCGTGAAGTCCCGCATCCCCCTCAGCCGCCTCGAATCCCTCGGCTACGACGTCGCCGAAAACAATCGCGAAATCAAGCTCCGCGAAATTGCCGAAGAGATCCGCGCCGTCCAAACCACCTGCAAAGAGCTCCAAAACTGCGCCGACCCCGCCGCCGCCTCCAAGCTCCAAAACATCCAAAATCGCCTCGTCAAAATGTTCGCCGGCCTCAAGCCCAAACCCTTCGCCTGCGGCATCACCGACGCCTCCGACGCCTCCCCCAAAACCTTCATCCCCGGTAAAGCCAAGATCGAAATCAACCCCGGCTTCTTCTCCGCCCTCGGCGGCGGCGAAGTTTCGCTGGAAGCTCCCGAACTCCCCGTCGCCACCGGCCCCATCCCCAACAGTCCCACCACCGGCCGTCGCGCCGCCCTCGCCGAATGGCTCACCAAACCCGACCACCCCCTCACCAACCGCGTCATGGTGAATCGTATCTGGCAGCAACACTTCGGCCGCGGCCTCGTCGCGACCCCCAACGACTTCGGCACCCGCGGCGCGCCCCCCTCCCACCCCGAACTCCTCGATTGGCTCGCCTCCGAATTCGCCAACCAAGGCGGGTCGATCAAGAAGCTGCACCGCCTCATCATGACGAGCGCCACCTACCGCCAGTCCGCCGGCCTCACCCCCTCCGACCCCGAAAACATCTACCTCGCCCACGCCAAACGTCGCCGCCTATCCTCCGAGGAAATCCACGACGCCGTCCTCCAATCCGCCGGTTCGCTCAACCTTAAAATGCACGGCAAACCCGTCGTCCCCCCGCTGAGTAAGGAAGAGCTCTTCGGCCTCATCGGCCGCGTCGACGACACCTGGGTGCTCTCCACCGATCCCACTGAACACACCCGCCGCGCCGTCTACATGATCCAAAAGCGCACCTTCCGCCTCCCCATGATGGAGGTCTTCGACGCCCCCGAATCCATGCAAACCTGCGCCCGCCGCGAGTCCTCTACCTCCGCCCCCCAGTCCCTGTCGCTGTTCAACGGAGACTTCCTCCTCCGCCAAGCCAAACTCCTCGCCCAATCTCTCAAAGCCGATCCCATCGACGCCGCATGGCAGCGAGTCCTCGTCCGCCCCCCCACCCCGTCTGAACGCCAACTTGCCGAGAGCTTCCTAGCCCAACAGGAACAAAACGCCGGCACCCGCGAAGCCGCTCTCACGGAGCTACTCCGCGGCCTTTTCAACCTAAACGAATTTCTCTACGTGGACTAATAACATGTTGAATCGTCGCAACTTCCTCGCCAAAACCGGTGCCGGCTTCGGAGCCCTCGCCGCCGCCTCGCTCCTCCACGCCGGAGCCAAGCCGCCCCATTTCCCCACCAAAATCAAGACCATCATCTATCTCTTCATGCACGGAGGCGTCAGCCACGTCGACACCTGGGACCCCAAGCCCGAGCTCACCAAACGCAGCGGCCAAACCATCCCCGCGTCGTTCGTCAAGGGCCTCAAAACCAGCCGCATCGATTTCACTAAAGCCATCATGCGCGGCTCCCCCTGGGCCTTCCAGCGCCACGGCCAATCCGGCACCGAAATCTCCGCGCTCTTCCCCAACATCGCCAAACACGCCGACTCCTTAGCCGTCATTCGTTCCTGTTATGGAGACGCCTTTGACCATGCCCCGGCCATGTACCTCCGCAGCACCGGCAGCCAGTTCCCCGGCCGCCCCAGCCTCGGCTCTTGGAGCCTGTACGGCTTGGGCTCGGAAAACGACAACCTCCCCGGCTTCGTCGTCATGTCCGACGGAGCCATGAAGTGCGGCCCCCAAGGCTACGGCGCCGGCTTTCTGCCCGCGATCTATCAAGGCACCGTTTTCCGCGGAGGCCCCCACCCCATCCTCGACCTCGCCACGCCAGAGGGCATCGCCGAGAAGACGCAGCGCTCCACCCTCGATTTCATCAACAAGCTCGACCAACAGCATCTCGCCGCCCGCCCTGGAGATTCGGACCTCGAAGCCCGCCTAGCGTCGTATGAACTAGCCTTCCGCATGCAAGCCGCCGCCCCCGACGCCGTAGACATTACCAAGGAATCCGACGCCACCAAGAAGCTCTACGGCATCGGCGAAAAGGCGACCGACGATTTCGGCCGCAAGTGCCTCCTCGCCCGCCGCTTGGCCGAACGCGGCGTTCGCTTCATCCAGCTCTATTCCGGCACCCATCAGGGAGACGATTGGGACGCCCACAACGATCTAACCGGAGGCCACACCAAGATGGCCGCAAAGAGTGACCTCCCCATCTCCGGCCTGTTAACGGACCTCAAAGCCAGAGGCCTCCTCGACCAGACGCTGGTCATCTGGGGCACCGAGTTCGGCCGGACGCCCTTGGCGGAAGGAGCCAACGGACGCGATCACCACCCCTATGCCTTCTCCATGTGGATGGCCGGCGGAGGCATCAAAGGCGGCAAAGTTTACGGCTCCACCGACGAGTTCGGCCTCCGCCCCGTCGACAACCCCGTCGACACCCACGACGTCAATGCCACCATCCTCCGCTTGATCGGCATGGATCACACAAAGCTTACCTATCTCTATCAAAGCCGAGACATGCGCCTAACCGACGTCCACGGAGACCGCGAGTTCACCAAGTTCCTACTATCCTAAGAGGATGCGCCGCAGCCTCATACTCCTCCTCGCCCCCGCCCTCCTCGCCCAACCCGCCCCCGTCGCCAAACGCGTCGAACACACCGAGGTCCGTCACGGTGCCACCCTCAACGATCCCTACTTCTGGCTCCGCGAAAAACAAAACCCCGACGTCTCCGCCTACCTCGAAGCCGAAAACGCCTACACCGAACAGCTCACCAAGCACCTTGACCCCTTCCGCGAAGCCCTCTACAAAGAACTCCTCGGCCGCATCAAACAAACCGACCTCAGCGTCCCCCAACTCCGCGGCACCCACTTCTACTACTCCCGCACTGAAGCCGGCAAGCAATATCCCATCCAATGCCGCCGCAAAGGCAGCATGGACGCCCCCGAACAAATCGTCCTCGATCTCAACGAACTCGCCAAAGGCCTGAAATTCTTCAGCCTCGGAGCCCTCAAAGTCAGCCCCGACGAAAACCTCGTCGCTTATACTTCCGACACCACCGGCTACCGCCAATACAAACTCTCCGTCCGCAATCTAACCACCGGCCAAACCCTTCCCGACTCCGCCGAACGCGTCACCAGCCTCGAATGGGCCGCCGACAACAAAACCCTCCTCTTCTCAACCGAAGACCCCGTCACCAAACGCTCCAACCAACTCTGGCGCCTCGCCCTCGGCTCGAAAGTCGACGGCCCCGTCTACGAAGATCCCGACGAACTCTACTCCATCTACCTCAGCCAAACCCGCGACCAGAAATACCTCATGGTCACGAGCGGCAGCACCGATACCTCCGAAGTTCGCTACGTTCCCTCCGCCCGCGCCGCCCTCGACCCCATGAAGGTGTTCCTCCCCCGCGAAAAGGGTCACCGCTACACCGTCGACCACCGCGACGGCCTCTTCTACATCCGCACCAACCGCGACAAAGCCAAAAATTTCAAGGTCATGACCGCCGCGGTCGCGAACCCCGCTGTCGCCAATTGGACGGATTTCATCGCCCATCAACCTACCGTCCTCCTCCAAGGCCTCGACCTCTTCCAGGATTTCGCCGTCGCTGTCGAAAAGCGCGAAGCCGTCAATACCCTCCGCCATCTCGATTTCAAAAGTCTCCCCCTCATGCTTCACCCAAAGTGGCGACATGATCTGGAAATCTCGAACCGCGTGGGCTTTCTTGCCGTGGTATTCCGAATACGCGCGGCACCCCGAGCGAAGCCACAGCGCGCCTGGCACCAACAGTTCGTCGCCGATTCGAT
>JANODS010000733.1:0-1505 GCA_031412835.1 Acidobacteriota bacterium
ACCGCCCACTTGGGGCCAACGCAAGATTCCGCTCAAGCCCTAGCTCGGAGGCCCCTTTTCGGTTCCAGCATCCCGGCCATCCGCAATAGCAGGATGGCCGGGTCTACTGTTTCGGAGCCTAGCCTAGAACAACAACTTCAGAGCAATCTGGGTCTGACGCGGCGGGTTCGCCGTTCCCGTCACCCGACCAAATTGCGCGTTGCCCACCGTCGTATTCGGCGAACCGAATACCGGGTGGTTGGCCATATTGAAGCTCTCCCCGCGAAGCTCAAGCGAAACCCGCTCACCCTTCACGCGGAAGCGCTTAAACACCGACAAGTCCAGATTCTCAATGAAGTCGCTCCGCAAGTTCGGATGCATGCGCCCCATGTTTCCGAACGTGTACTGCGCCGGCAAAGTAAACGCCGTCGTGTCGAACCATCGGTCGAGGCTCGGCGAATCGAGTTGCGCGTTCTTCCCGGTCGAGTCCGGTCGCTGGCCGCCCCCGAACGAAAAGCTCGTGTTCCCGGTTGTCTGCATCTGCAATGGCGCACCGCTGTTCAGAGTCATGATTCCGTTCACCTGCCACTGGCCCAGCACGGCATTCATAAACCCATTCCACTGCGACCCGAACTGCTTGCCTTTGCCGAACGGCAGTTCGTACGTGTAGCTCGTCACCAGCCGATGACGGTAGTCATACGGCGAGATCGAACGGTCACAAGCCCGGCAATTGAAGTCCCGCCAGCCGGACGCATCCCACGCGTTGTCGCCGCCATCGGAGATCAGCTTCGACCACGAGTAAGAAACGACCGCCAAGCCGTTCTGCGAGAACCGTTTTTCAAACTTCGCCTGCAAGCTGTGGAAGTTCGAGTTGCCCCAGGATGCCCCGGCAAACGATACGCCGGGAATGTGCGGATAAGGCGTCAAAAGTTGACCGCGCTGCACCGTCCGCGTCGACATCGCCCCAATTGGAATGATTCCGAAGAACGGATTCGGCACCGTGTCCAGCAACCCGGCATCGGGCCGGATCAGATTCGTCGCCAACTGGTCCATCTGGAAGCTGATCGGTAGATTCGTCCCTTTGTTGCCCGCATAGGCCAATTCGAGCACCGTGCCGCGCCCGAAATCATGGCCAATCGAGGCGTTCCATTGCGAGTTGTAGGGCGTCGTCATTGTGCTCGGAACCGGCGAGCCAACACCCTGTCCCAGCGCGGCGAGCAAGCCGTTCCTCGAACCTTCCACTTGCAGCACGCCGTTCGGGAACGGGTTCCGCAGTAGGTCAGTCGGAGTCACTCCATCCACCGTCGTCACCCACGGCGTCGAGGCCCGAAAGGGCGCCGTGCCGTAGTTGTTCGCGCCGTAGGGGGCCGCGGTATAGAAGATTCCCGCGCCCGCCCGTAACACTGTCTTCGGCGTAATCTGATACGCGATTCCCAACCGAGGCGCGATCTTCGCCCACTCGATCGGCTTCAGCGTGCGCCGCCCCAAACCCTTATCCGAGAACAACCAACCGCCCTTCAAATCCA
>JANODS010000734.1:0-3755 GCA_031412835.1 Acidobacteriota bacterium
CTGAACCAGGTGAAGCCGCTGTATGAAATCCGCGGCCTCGTTCGCGCGGCGTTCCCCAAAATCGACGTTAAGCGCGCGGAGGATGTCGACGGACTGGCGGTGGTCGTCCATGTTGTGGAAGGGGAAGCGTATAAGCTTGCCGACGTTAAGATCGTCGGCGCTGACCAGGAGCTTGCCAAGACTGGCGAGTTCAAGCTGGATGAGATTGCCAACTTTGGGCTGATCGCTGAAGGCGTTTCAAAAATCCGCCAGTACATGCGCGGCCAAGGCTTCATGAAGGCGGCGGCGGAGGTGAAACGGACCTACGACGACAAAGAAAAACTGGTCACCGTCTTCGTCCACGTTACGCCCGGGCCGCAGTACCGGATGGGCAAGTTCGCCTTCGCCGGCCTCGATATCGTTACCGAGCCATACGTCCGCAAATTGTGGGGTCTGAAAGAGGGTGATCCGTATCGGGACGGCTACCCGAATCGCGTCATTCAGCGGATCCAGGACGAAGGACTCCTGGACGGCGTCGGCCTGATTGAGCCCAAACTCGACATCGACCACAAGAGATTCATCGTCAATGTCACCATCCAGTTCAATCGAAAACCAGCGGCCGTTGAGCCGAAACGGCAACCGTAAAAACGAAGCGCCCCGGCCTTTGCGGGAAGGCCGGGGCGCTTGGTTAGAAATCCAGAACCAGCTTTAGAACTGATTCCAGAGATATTGATTATAAACCTCGTGATGGAACTGCACTTCGGCAGGCTTCACAAAGGTTCCCAAATGGCGGGCGCAACGGTCCGCGGAAGCCTGCTTCAGGTCGGCATAGCGGGCCTTCACGTCGGCTCCTAACATCTTAGTGGTCCAATCGGCGGCACGGAAATTCTCAATGGCCGTATAGACGTTGTCGGGCAGATAGCGGTCAGCGGTGCGCAGGTTTTTGATCTTCGCCGTTTCACCGTCCAAACCGGTTTTGAACACCGAGTAGAGCACCATGTAGGGGTTAGCGTCCGGACCGACCGAACGAACTTCGACGCGGGAACTCTTCTCGTTGCCGATCGGGATACGCACCATCGAGCCGCGATCCGTGGCCGAGGCCTTGATCTGATTCGGGGCTTCAAAGTGCGGGTCCAGACGACGGTAGGCGTTCACCGAAGCATTCAGCATCAAGCAGATGTCGTTGCCGTGGGTCAAGATCCTATCGACAAACTGCCAGCCGAATTTCGAGATTTTTTCGTCGCCCTTCGGATCCCACATCAGGTTCTTGCCGTTCTTCATGATGGACACGTTGGTGTGCATGCCGCTGCCGTTGACGCCCACGACGGGCTTGGGGAGGAAGCTGGCGGTGAGGCCCATCTTGTTGGCGACTTGGCGACAGATCAATTTATAGAGCTGAATCTGGTCGGCCGCGGTTACGACATCGCCGTAGGTGTAGTTGATTTCGAACTGGGAAGGAGCTACTTCGGGATGGTCTTTTTCGTTCTGGAAGCCCATTGAGCGTTGCACTTCGGCCACGGTATCGATGAAGGTTCGAAGCGTATCGCCCGGAAGCGAATGATAGTAGCCACCCGTGTTGACGTATTCGAATTTCCCGGTCTCGTGGTAGACGCGCTCGGCGTCGGTACCCTTGAAAAGGAACCCTTCGATTTCGTTAGCGGCGTTCAACGTGTAGCCGAGATCTTTGTGTAGGCCGTTGTCATACTGCTTGAGGACGCCACGGATGTCCGCGCCGTAGGGCGAGCCATCCTTGTCGATCACTTCCCCAAACACGAGCACTTTGCCGGTTCCGAAGTAGTCCGCCGGAGCCCAGTAAAACGCGCTCCAGTCCATGGCCAAACGCAGGTCGCTTTCGCGCTGCGCGGTGAAGCCGCGGATCGACGAGCCATCGAAAGTCAGATTATCCCAGCTATCGACAAGAAACTTCTTGTCGTAGTCGAGGGTGTGCAAGCGGCCTTCGAGGTCGCTGAACATCACCGTGACGGCCTTGATCCGCTTTTCGTCGGCCAAATACTTCAGACGCTCTTCTTGAATTTGTTGGGCGGGAACGCGGTTCTTGCGTTGCTGCTTGGCATTCAGATTCAGCTCTTCCAGCTCTTCGTACGAGAGCGATAAAAAGTTGCGCAGTTCGTTCGACATCAAACTCCTCGGGTGAGACGTGCGGAGGGGCGAAATGAGAGAAAACGCCAGACCGCCGATTTTCGATTATACCCATGGATCGGGCGCTGTACACGGACTTTTGCCCAATTGAATATTTTATGAGCCCCATTGGAGACGGTGATAGCCCGAAAACTATCGCAAAAGCGTCAAAACAAAGAGGGTCACCGGCAGAGAGAACAGGCTGGAATCCAAGCGGTCAAGCCAGCCGCCATGGCCCGGCAGCAGGGTTCCTGAATCCTTCACCCCCGCGCCGCGCTTCAGGGCCGACTCGGCCAAATCGCCCACTTGCCCAGCGACATTGGCCGCCACCGAAACCGTCACCGCTAGCCACAGCGGCGTCGTCGGCAAGAAATAATGGAGGAACGCGACTCCAAAGACGCTCGCCAAGACCACCGACGCGACCGCCCCTTCGACCGACTTACCGGGGCTGATTCGGGGTGCCAGCTTTCGTTTCCCCATCGCCCGGCCGACGAAATAGGCGGCCGAATCGCCCACCCAGTTAATCGCGTTCGCAAAGAATACCCAATAAGGGCTGATCGTCCGCAGCTCCACGGCTGATCGCCACGCCCCGAACGTATAAATCAGACCCAGCGCGAAAAACGCGGTGGCCGGAATGCCCAGCTTTAGCTCCTGATTCCGCAGAGATGCCGCCATCGCGCCGAGGATGATGACGGTCATCAGCATCGTGCCGCTGAGCCCGGCATAAAGAATCAAGAGCCCCGGCAGCCACCCGTGCCAACTGATTAGCTTTGCGTCGTAGTGCCCCGCCAAGCCCGCAAATTCGTGCCAGCAGAGCAGCGCGAATACCGCCACCGCCGCGTGAAACACCTCCTGCGGGGAAAACAGAATTAACCAAGTGACCGTCGGAATCAGAACCAGCGAAGTCAGAACTCGCATCAGCGACTAGAAACAGTCTCCGCCAAAACCACCGGGGCCGCGCCACTCAATCCGCCAAACCGCCGCTCTCGCTTCTGGTAGTCCACAATGGCCGCGAGCAAGTCCGCCCGGCGGAAGTCGGGCCACAGGGTTTCCGTTACGTAGATCTCGGTGTAGGCGATCTGCCACAGGAGGAAATTCGATACTCGCAATTCGCCCGATGTCCGAATCAGCAAATCCGGATCCGGCAAGCCGCCGGTGTAGAGACGCGAACTCAGCGATTCCTCATCCACCCGCAGATTCTCAAGCGTGCCGGCTAACTTCGCTTCCGCGATTAACTGATTGATGGCGTCCAGAATCTCCACGCGCCCACCATAATTGATCGCGAGGTTCAGCCGCAGACCCGTGTTCCGCTCCGTGTCCCGCATCGTCGACGCCAACTCTTCCTGCACCACGCCGGGCAAATCTTCGATCCGGCCAATCGCCCCGAGCCTTACGTTGTTCTCCTGCAAGGTCCGCAGTTCGTTCCGCAAATACAGACGGAGCAGATGCCAGAGCATATCCACTTCCGCCGCCGGGCGCTTCCAGTTCTCCATCGAAAACGCGTATAGAGTCAGTGCCCCAATCCCGAGTTGCGCACAGGTCTCGACGGTCTCTCGCACCGGCGAAATGCCGGCCTTGTGGCCCGCCACGCGCGGCAAAAAACGCTTGCCCGCCCATCGACCGTTGCCATCCATAAT
>JANODS010000735.1:0-1139 GCA_031412835.1 Acidobacteriota bacterium
GGTGTGCCTGAGTCGTTCAACGTATTGATCCGTGAGCTGCAGTCGCTCTGCCTGGATGTAGAGCTGATGAAGAAGCCGCGGGAAGTGCTCGATACGGCTCTAGCGGCGGATTAGCGAGGCAGGCGATGACGGAGTTCCAGCTCTACATGGTGATGGGTGTTCCATCGTTCGTGGCGCTCCTAGGCATTCTATTGAATGTTACGCTCTTTTCCGGGCTCAACAGCCGGATGAGTGGGATAGAGTCCAGGATGGGTGGAATCGAGACTAGGTTTCAAGGTCTTGAAAGTCGTATCTCCTCACTTGAAGCCCGGCTGGATAGACGTATCGACGGCCTGGAAACTAAATTCGACCTGCTAATCGGAAAGGTGGTTGAACTTGACAACCGCCTGACCCGGGTCGAAGAACAACTCAAGCATTTGCGGTAATTCACGAGGCGTCTATTAATGTATCGATCTTCTCCCTACGACCGCGCGAACTTGATCGCCGACTTCGATTCCATTCGGATCAGTCTGGCGTCCCCTGAGAAAATCCGAAGCTGGTCCCACGGCGAGGTAACCAAACCGGAAACCATCAACTACCGCACGTTCAAGCCGGAACGTGACGGTCTCTTCTGCGCCCGCATCTTTGGACCCATCGCCGATTGGGAATGTCTCTGCGGCAAATACAAGCGCATGAAACATCGCGGAGTCATCTGCGACAAGTGCGGCGTCGAAGTTACCCTATCCCGAGTGCGCCGCGAACGTCTCGGCCACATCGAACTGGCCAGCCCCTGCTCTCACGTCTGGTTCTTCAAGGGTCTCCCAAGCCGTATCGGCTATCTCATCGATATCACCCTGCGGGAACTCGAGCGCGTACTCTACTTCGAAGCATTCGTAGTCCTGGAAGCCAATGAAGAAACCGGCCTAAGCGTTGGTGAAGTCATCAGCGATGAGCGGAAGCGTCAACTCGAGCAGGAGTTCCCCGGTAAATTCGTCGCTATGATGGGCGCCGAAGGCATTAAAGAAATGCTTCGCAAAATCGACGTGGAGTCCCTCTCCGTCGAGATCCGCGAGCGCATGAAAGTCGAAACTTCCCAGCAAAAGAAGCTGAAGTTCGCCAAGCGCTTAAAGGTCACCGAGAGCTTCCGCAAGTCCGGCAAC
>JANODS010000736.1:0-4166 GCA_031412835.1 Acidobacteriota bacterium
GTCGCCGAAGACGCCGCCTGGGTGTCCGAGGGTGCCCTGGCCCGCAGCGAAGGCCCGATTATCGGGCCCCTCTACGGGGACGTGCTGAAGACGTCAATAACGTCTCCACCAGATTCCTCTAGCGCGAGAACGCGAACAATGGAACTCTAGGTTCAATTTGAGATGGTACGCGGACGAGCGAGGTACGTGGTACGGGAGATCGGTTCGATTAGTGCCTTACGTAGAAAACTTTCTAGGCCGACAAGTCCTTATATTACATGATCTTAGCGTCTCACGAGGGCGGCTGGCGGTTCGTCGCCTTTAGTACGGCTGTACCTAGACCTTGGTCCTAGGTATTCCTGCGCATTGGTGGGGTATCCTACACTCAGCATGCGCATACTCCTCCTCCTTTTGATGGTTACCACCTTCCTCACCGCGGCCGACAAGAAAGTCGTCGCTCCCAAAGACGCGAAACCTGGCCGGCCTTTCTCTCCCGGCATCCTCAGCGGCGGAACTTTGTACGTCTCCGGGCAGACCGGGGCCGACAAGGCCGGCGTTTATCCCGAGAAATTCGAAGACGAAGTGAAACAGACGCTCGCCAACATCGAAGAGATTCTGAAGGCGGGCGGGCATACGTTCGCGGACGCGGTGGCGGTGCAAGTGTACCTCACCGATATGGAGCTGTTCGCCCGGATGAACACGGTGTATGTGGCCACCATCCCGGAGCCTCGGCCGACGCGGACCACGGTGGGCGTGGCGAAATTGGTAGGAAAGGCGCGGATTGAAATTACGGTGACGGCGCGCAAGTAGGCGCCGCTACGATTTTTTCGACTCTCGAATTTCGCGGAGCCGTTCGGCGATTTTCTTTTCGACGCCCCGGTCGTTGGGTTGATAGAACTCGCGACCGGCGAGGGACGGCGGAAGGCACTCCATGCCCGTGACGGCATCGGCGTATTGGTGGGCGTGTTTGTAGCCGACACCGTAGCCGAGGCCCTTCATCAGCTTCGTAGAAGCGTTGCGGAGGTGGAGGGGAACGGGTTCCGCCACCGCTTGGCGGATTTCGGCGCGGACGGTGTTGAGGGCTTGGTAGGCGGCGTCCGACTTCGAGGCGAGCGCGAGATAGAGGGTGATCTGTGCCAAGGCCTGATCGCCTTCTGGAATGCCGAGGAAGTGGGCGGTCTGTTGGCAGGCGATGGCTTGTTCGACGGCGCGGGGATCGGCTAGGCCCACGTCTTCGACGGCCATGCGGACAAGGCGTCGGGCGATGAACATGCGGTCTTCCCCGGCTTCGAGCATGCGGCCGAGCCAGTACAGGGCGGCGTCGGCGTCGGAAGCACGGACCGATTTTTGTAGGGCGGAGGCGAGATTGTAGTGCTCTTCGCCGCCCTTGTCGTAGAGCAACACCTTGCGGGAGAGGACTTCTTCGAGGACCGATTCGGCGATTTCGGGGCCGTCGACGGCGCTGGCGGCGAGGTCGAGGATGTTGTAGGCGGTACGAGCGTCGCCGTTGGAGAACACGGCGATCTGTTCGAGCAGGTCGTCGGTGGCCTGCTTTTCGAGCAGGGCGAGGCCGCGGCGAAGCAGAGTTACGACTTGTGCCGTTGTAAGGGCTTGCAGGGTGAAGACGCGCGAGCGGGAGAGCAGCGCCCCGACGATTTCGAAGGAAGGGTTTTCCGTGGTGGCACCGATCAGGGTGACGTCGCCCTTTTCGACGTAGGGCAGGAACGCGTCCTGCTGCGCTTTGTTGAACCGGTGGATCTCATCGACGAAGAGGACGGTGCGGCGGCCCAGGCGGTGGGTCTGCTCCGCGCGGGCCATGACCTCGCGGATCTCCTTGATGCCGCTGAGGACCGCGCTGAAGGGGACGAAGTCGCCTTTGGTGGTCTGGGCGATGATGAAGGCTAGCGTCGTCTTGCCTACGCCGGGCGGGCCCCACAGGATGATCGAGCCGAGTTGATCGTTTTCGATGGCGCGGCGCAGCGGCTTGCCGGGGCCGAGGATATGCTCCTGGCCGATGTAGTCATCGAGCGACTGGGGACGGAGGCGTTCGGCCAAAGGACGCCGGGACGAGTCCGGTGCCGAGTTGCCGAACAGGCTCATGGGCGGTTCCGCTGGCGGCGGGCCTCGTAGAGAACGATCCCGGCGGCAACGGCGGCGTTGAGGCTTTCGACGGTGCGGGTGGGGATGGTGACCTGCCGGGTGACGGCGAGGATTTCTGGACGCACGCCGTGGCCTTCGCTGCCGATCACGATGCCGCAGGGTTGGCGCCAGCCGACCGCATCGATGGGCTCGGCACCGACTTTGGCGGTGGAGTAAAGCGGGAACTCAAAATCCGGGAGTCCCGGGGCGGGGACGAACGGAATGCGGAAAAGCGAACCGGCGGCGGCGCGGAGCGTTTTGGGATGGTAAGGGCTGGCCGAGCCCTTGAGGAAGACGACCCCGGTGGCTCCGAAGGCTTCGGCGGCGCGGACGACGGCACCGGCGTTGCCGGGGTCCTGGAGGCCGTCGAGAATGACGACGAGGGCGGGAAAGCCGAGGAGGTCCCGCAGTTCCCATTCGGGTAGACGGACCAGGGCGAGGATCCCTTGCGGCGTCTCGGTGGTAGAAAAGGTGGAAAACGTAACGGAATCAACCGAAAAGACACGAGTAGTCGTGTAGGCTTCTTTCGGGGCCAGCCAATTCTGGAGGGCGGCATCGGTGCCGATGACGGTGTCGACGAGGAGATTGCTGCGATAGGCCTCGTCCACCAGATGGAAGCCTTCGACGACCGCGAACCCGTCTTCGGTACGGATACCTTTCTGGATCGCTTTGCGAATAGTGGTGCAGAGGGGGTTGCGGGCACCGAGGGGAGTTACGTTGACGGACATTCCAGTAGAATGCTAAGGATACCGCACAAGCACTTGAAGCGACCGATTCGTTTGGCACTAGCCTTGGCCGTGGTCGGCCTGTTGGGCTGGCTGGGCCGAATCACGTTCGAAATTCACAAGCAGTCGGTGGTGGACGAAGCGGCGACGGCGGACGTGATTGTGATCATGGGCGCGGCCGAATACCGGGGGAAGCCCTCGCCGGTCTTGCGAGCGCGGCTGGACCACGGTTTGGAACTGTTTCAGCAGGGGTTGGCGCGGCGGATTCTGACGACGGGGGGAGCGGGTGGGGACCCCGTGTTTACCGAAGGCGTGGTGGGGCGCAATTACCTGATGAACCACGGGGTGCCTCCGGAGGCGATTATGCTGGAGGGCGAAGGGGAGACGACGGCGCATTCGACGACGGTGGTGGCGGAAATAATGAGGCGCTCCGGCCTGAAGAGCTGCATCTTAGTGAGCGATGGCTACCATATCTACCGGGCGAAGAAGATGCTCGAATTCCGCGGTTTGCAGGTTTTCGGTTCTCCGCGGGCGATCAAGCAAGAGACCGGCTTTCAGGATTGGTGGCTGTATTTTCGACAGGCTGTCGGGTTCGTGTTGTGGTCGGTCGGCATCACGATTTGAGGCGTTAGGCCGGTGAAAGGCGTGAAGAAAGAGCACCTGCCGAGCAAGGTGTGCAAGACCTGCGGTCGCCCGTTCGTTTGGCGCAAGAAGTGGGAGCGGGATTGGGAGCAGGTGCTCTATTGCAGTGATCGATGCCGAGGAGGAAAGGCGAAGTGATGCAACGTGATTTCGGTTCCCGCGAGGAACTGGTCGAGTATTTGAAGGCGGAGTTTCCAGAGTCGCTGGTTCACGGAGACCTGGTGAGTGAAACGCGGGGCGGTCGCGCGGCCGCCGAAGCCCTGTTTGAACGCGTGAATCCGGACCGGTATGCGCGGAGCCGGAACTTCTTGAATGGGGCGGTGACGCGGTTGGCACCGTACCTGCGCCATGGGGTGCTGACGATGGGCGAAGTTCGTCGGGGGGCGATCCGGCATCCGAACCCCGAAAAGCTGGTTCAGGAGTACGCTTGGCGCGACTACTGGCGGCGGGTCTATGGTCAGATTGGCGAGGGAGTTTGGGAGGATCGGGAAGAGCCGAAGCGCCGATCAAGGATGCCGCAGCAGCCGGAGTTACCGGCTGACGTCGCGGCCGCGGAGACGGGTCTGGCTTGCATGGACGGTTTCGTGACGGAATTGAGGGCGACCGGCTACCTGCACAATCACGCGCGGATGTGGTTTGCCTCGTACGTGATCCATTGGCGGCGGGTGCGCTGGCAGGCGG
>JANODS010000737.1:0-1108 GCA_031412835.1 Acidobacteriota bacterium
GCGCTCCGAGGTGCGCTGGGTTCAGGCGCCGGTGGGGTCGCTGCCCAACGCGTCCACAGTCGGCCGCAACACGCTGCTCACGGGGGGGACCAACAACTTCGATTTGACGCTGTTCAAATCCTTCCCGATCCGCGAGGGCAAGCGGCTGGAGCTGCGCTGGGAGGCTAACAATGCCATGAATCATCCGCAGTATGTGCAAGTCCCCGATAAAAATGTCTTCAACGCGCCCGGCCCCGCGGGCGGGTTGCCGTCGCGCTTCCTGAACCGGGATTTCACCGACAGCGGCATCCGCAGCATGTGGGTGCAGGCGAAGCTCATTTTCTAAGGAGTGGCATATGAGTAAATGGATCTTGATTCTTGGGATGGCGATGGCGGCACTTGCCCAGGCCGGCACCCGCGCGCTGTTCGATTTGTCCACGCCCCAACGCCAACCGTTCCCCAGCGACCGGTTCGCCATCGCCGACCGGAGCCACAAAACGGGGCTGAGGGTCAACCTGCCGCTCCCGGACTGCGCGAAGCGCCCGTCGGACTGCGACGACATCGGCGTCCTCAATACACTGGATGGATTCAACATTCAGCCCCAGTTGTCGGTCCCCTTCGGCAGCGAGATCGATTCCGCCAGAGTCGATAGCAGTACGGTCTTTCTAATTCGCTTGGGAAGCACAAAGCCGGGTACGGGACCGGCAGCCGCGCTGAATCAGGATGGCGTGACGGTCATCACCGCCGCGATCCCGGCGCAGACCGGCGATGTGATCCCGCTGTTTGCCAACGGAGAAGGCCAAACCACTCCGGCGGTCCCGCTGCCCAAACCTGTGCTGCCAGTTACCGTGCCCATCGGCGGGAAGAATGCGCGGATTCCAAGCGGCATTCCAACCGGTGCCGCGGTTCCCGTTGAGTGACCATCGCTGTTCGTTAAGCCGGTAAGTTAGAGTTAGTTCTACGAAAGAGGTTCTCGAATGCGTCTGTTGACCTGCATTTTTCTCGGTGTGGCGGTCTCGTGCTCTTTGACGGCCCAAAGCTACACCATTTCCACATATGCCGGCGGTGGGCCAGGGCTACCACCCGTGAGCATCCCGAATCCGCAAGGGGTCGCCGCCGATGGCGTCCA
>JANODS010000738.1:0-4702 GCA_031412835.1 Acidobacteriota bacterium
GTCTTCCTCATGGTCTTCTGCGTCCTCCGCTGGGGCAGCTTCATCACCAAGGTGCCTCTCCCGGTCGTCTCCGGCTTCTCCTGCGGCATCGGCGCGATGATGATCATCTCCCAGCTCAAATCCCTCTTCGGCCTCAAAATCCCCGGCGGCGGCTCCATGCTCGATCAACTCTGGAACGCCCTCAGCCACCTCTCCGCTCTAAATTGGCAAGTCACCGCCCTCGCCTTCTCGACCATCATCGGTGCCGCCCTCTCCGGCCGTTTCCTCCCCAACGCCCCCGCCCCCATGCTCGGCATCATCGCCGCCGTCGCCTTCGGAAACCTCTTCGGCTGGCACGACAAAGAAGTCGGAGCCCTCTCTCTCTCCCTGCCCCCCCTCGCCAATTTCACCTGGTCCCCCGCCGACACGCTCCAGATGATCCCCTCCGCCCTCGGCCTCGCCGTTGTGACCAGTGTCAACCTCCTCATCACCTCCCGCGTCGTCGAACATTTCCGCGGCCGCCACCAGCATCTCAAACGCTCCGACGCCGACCGCGAACTCGGCGCCTACGGCATCGCCAATCTGATCTGCGGCCTCTTCGGAGCGCCCTTCAGCGTCGGCATCCCCGCCCGCTCTCTCGCCAACGTCCGTTGCGGCGGTTCCACCCGCATCTCCAACCTCTCCCACGCGGCCTTTATTATGCTCTTCCTAACCGCCGGCTCCGCCTTGGTCGCCCACATCCCCATCTCCGCCCTCGCCGGCGTCACCGCCTGGATGGGCTTCTGCCTCCTCGACTGGTCCACTTGGTCCCGTCTCCCCCGCATGCGCCGCACCGACTCGGTGGCCTTCATTCTTACCGTCGCCAGCGTTCTAGTCGTCAACGCCGCCATCAGCGTAGCCCTCGGCTGCAGCGTCTACGGAGTCCGCTGGCTCTACGGTCGACTCACCCAATCCAGCCCCTCACCCCAAGCCGTCCCCCAAAGCTAAAGGTCGAAAACCATCCGTAACCCGGATTCCACCATACGCATTTGCCACGGAGTGAGCCGCCCGATGCGTTCTTCCAACTGTTGTTGATCGATGGTCAATAGCTGCGTGACGTTGACGACCGAGTCCATAGCGAG
Source organism: Acidobacteriota bacterium (assembly GCA_031412835.1). Taxonomy (GTDB): domain Bacteria; phylum Acidobacteriota; class Terriglobia; order Bryobacterales; family Bryobacteraceae. The sequence continues at coordinate 1,101 of JANODS010000738.1, forward strand.
CCCCGTCGCCTCGGCTGTTACCAACACGTTCCCCCGAGCCGTCGACAACTCTAGATTGCTCGACAAACTAACAATAACCACCGTTCGAATGCCACTCGCATTCAACACGTCGTTCTGCACCACGAGTACCGGGCGACGAAATCCTGGAGCCGATCCTATGGGTTCACCCAAATCTGTCCACCAGAGTTCCCCTCGCCTTACCACGGATCTTTAGCCAGCGAACGTCGTTGCATCTGGTCCAACACCGGATCCATGCTCGTGTCAAATTTCGCGGCAATCCGGTTATAACTCTCCGTAATCTCCGCGTCGTCGAGCTCCTTCAAGTATTTCCGCAGCGCGACCTGATACAACTCACTCCGCGACACTCCCTGCTTGCCCGCCACCGCTTCCGCTTGCGCAAACAACTCATCCGGAACTGAAATCGCCGTCTTCATACTGAAAGTATAACCTAACTCTTCCGATCCGCTTCACCGGACGTCGCGACCGAGCGACCCATCAGGTACTCGCGCAGAGCCGCCTGAAACTACACACTTCGAGTGATCCCCTGCCGCCTTGCCTCGGCCTCGACCTTCGCTAACAACTCATCAGAAATCGAAACGACAGTCTTCATACCAAAAGTATAACCGAAAGTCCTACCCAAAGTTCACACTCCGCACCAACCGCCTTCTCAACTCCGCCCCCTCCGCAAACAGCCCCGCATTCTCCCCCAAACTCGCCCGCATTCCCTACCACCACGCCATCATCGCCCCCAACGCCCCGTCCACCTCCGCCCGATTCGTCACCAAAATGTCCCGCCAAACATCGTACGAACTCTGCGCCAACCGCGTCGTATCAATCAACCCCGGCCCGCTCACCTGCACCTCCTCCCCCGGCAACGCCTTCGTCACCGTCCCCGCCAACGCCGTCGCCACCAACTGCGTCAAATGGCTCGTATACGCTACCGTCCTGTCATGCTCCTCCGCCCCCAAAATCACCACCCGTCCCCCCATCTTCTCCACCCATCCCCGCAGCCAATGCTCCGCCGTCAAAACGTAAGTCCTCCCCCGAAACAGCCCCCCATCCGCCCCCCGCACTCCCCGGCTCTCCTTCCCCGCCATCGGGTGTCCCCCCACAAACCGCCCCTCTGGCAAATGCGCCCGCATCGCCGCCACAATCTGCCCCTTCGTGCTCCCCGCGTCCGTCACCGTCGCCCGCGGCCCCAGCATCCTCCCCAACGCCGGGATCGCCTCCAATATCTTGAAAATCGGCTGCGCCAGATAAATCAGATCCGCCGTCGCCGCCGCCTCTTCCAGAGTCACCCCCCGCTCCACCACCCCCAACTCCACCGCCTCCGCAATCGTCCGCTCCGAGCTCACCCCCACAATCGAACCCGTAAATCCCGCCCGTCGCAGCCCCAGCGCGAAAGACCCCCCGATCAGTCCTACCCCGCAAATCGCCACCCGCTCCATCGCCCTACACCCCCCGACCAACGGCCTTCGCGATCCCGCGCAACTGCTCCATCAACTCCACAAACTGCTCCGGAAACAAGCTCTGCGCCCCATCGCTCAACGCGTGGTCCGGGTCATGATGCACCTCAATCAGCAACAAGTCCGTCCCCGCCGCCACCGCCGCCCGCGCCATCGGAGCCACCAAATTTCGCTTGCCCACCCCGTGCGACGGATCCGCCGCCACCGGCAAATGCGTCAACCCATGCAGCACCGGAATCGCCGACACGTCAAACGTATTCCGCGTCGCCGTCTCAAACGTCCGAATCCCCCGTTCACACAAAATCACCTCGTAATTCCCCCCCGACATAATGTACTCCGCCGAAAGCAGCAGCTCCTCAATCGTCGCCGCAATCCCACGCTTCAGCAGAATCGGCTTCCGAATCGTCCCCAACTCCCGCAGCAGATTGAAGTTCTGCATGTTCCGCGCTCCCACCTGCAGAACGTCCGAGTACTCACTCATCACCCCAATCTGGCTCTTCTCCATCACTTCGCTCACGACGAATAGGCCATGCCTATCCGCCGCCGTCCGAATCATCTTCAGCCCCTCTTCCCCCAGCCCCTGAAAGCTGTACGGGCTCGACCGCGGCTTAAACGCCCCGCCCCGAATCCCCTTCGCCCCCGCCTTGGCCACAATCTCCGCCGACAGCTCAATCTGGTCCCGGTTCTCAAACGAACACGGCCCCGCCATCACCACCACCTCCGGCCCCCCCAGCCTCACCCCCCGAACCGTAATCTCCGTCCCCTGCGGTCGAAAACTCTTGTTCGCCAGCTTGTACGGCGACACAATCGGATGGCACTCCTTCACCCCGTCCAGCGCTTCAAACTCCCGCGGGTCAAACTGCTCAATCGGCCCCACGCCCCCCAGCACAGTATGCGTCACCCCGGTCGACTTGTGCACCGTGAAGCCCATCATCACCAACTTATCGATCACCCGCTCCACTTGCGTTTCCGTCGCGCCCGCTTGCATCACAACTAACATTAGCTTTCCTTCTCCCGCATCCGATCCCGCTGAATCGTCCGCATCTCGTCCATGATCCGTTCAAAAATTCGCACCGCCGCCTCGTCCGGCAACGGGCCTCTCTCGTTACCCAAAATGTTGGCATCCAACACGTTCTCGACCACCTTTTTTTCCCGGTTCGGCTCGTAAACATTCAGCCCCGAATTCTGCTTAATCTCCCCAATCCGCTGCACCACCACTACCCGCTCATTCAGCAGCGCCACGATTCGCCGATCCACCTCGTCGATCCGCGCCCGGCACTCCGCCAATGCAGCCTGCGCCGCCTCTTCCGGCGTCACGCCCGCCCCGCCCTTGCGCCCTCTTTCAACTCGCGCGTAAACTCCGCCAACTTGCTCTCCAGCTCCGGCGACCCCGCGTAGCTCTCGATAATCCGCACAAACGCGCTGCCCACCACGACGCCGTCCGCAATCTTGGCCACCTCGCCCGCATCCGAAGCCTTCGCAATCCCAAACCCCACCGCCAACGGCAAATCCGTCACCGTTCGCATCTTTGCCACCAGCTCCGCCGCCGACCCTGATACTTTATCCTGAACCCCGGTCACCCCGGTCCGCGACACAAGGTAGATGAAGCCCGATGAATACTCCGCCACCTTCTTCAGCCGCTCCATCGGCGAAGTCGGAGCTGCCAAAAATACTGTATCCAGCCCCGCCGCCCGCACCACCGGCACAAACTTCCCGGCCTCCTCCACGCTCGCATCCGTCATCAGAATGCCGTCGATTCCCGCCGCCACCGCGTCCGCCGCCAACTTCTCAAACCCGTACTTCAGCAACGGATTCAGGTAGGAGAACAACAACATCGGAATCTGGCTCCGCTTCCTTACCTGCCGCGCCACCTCCAGCACCCCGGCCAAGCTCGCGCCGTTCGCCAGCGCCCGCTCTGTCGCCCGCATGATCACCGGCCCGTCCGCAATCGGATCCGAAAAAGGAACCCCCAGCTCAATCAGGTCAGCACCCCCTAACTCCATCGCTTCGACAAGCGAAACCGTCCGCTCCAGCGACGGGTCCCCCGCCGTGATGTAGGCGATTAACGCCGGTTCGTTTTCCGCGCGGCAACGCGCAAATAGTTGACTAATTCGACTCGGGTTCATCCAGCTCTTT
>JANODS010000739.1:0-1337 GCA_031412835.1 Acidobacteriota bacterium
CGTTGCCCCCGTTTATTGTGAACTGGGTGGCACCGCCGCCGAGGGTGCGGATCTGCGCAGCGGAGAGGCCCTGCTGCTGATAGACCAACGTCCGGCGATAGCGTTCGAGGGACGTGATCTGTTCGCCATTGACGACGCCGCCGCCGAAGGTGAACGTGCCGCCGAAGTTATTGGGAGAGTTGTCGGCGTTGGAGCCGGCGCGAACGCGGCCTCCGAACTTGATGCTGTGGCGGCCCTTGATAATGGTGGTGAGATTTTGGATTTCCGCGCGCTTGGTGATCTGGCTGGCTTGGCCGACTTGGACGCCGCCGCCGCTGAAGGCGTCGAGCACTTCGAGCGCGGGAAGGGCGTTGTTGCCGTTTTGGCGGGTGTTCGAGTGGTTGTACTGAAAGCGGGTCTCGTTGATCATGGACGCGCTGAGGATGGACGTCTCGGTGAGTTGGACCGTGTGGTCAGTATCCTGAGTGGAGTAAGCGCGGGAGGCGAGGGCGAGTTGGCCAATGCCGCTACGGTCGTTTTTGATCGGTGAGAAGTTGTATCGACCGACGAGAGTGCTCTTGTCGCTGAGAGCGTAGTCGATGCGACCGCCGAAATTGTAGCGGGTTTGGGGGGTGACGACGCCTTCCTGGACGCGGAGGGGTTGGAGGGCGGAGTCGAGGATGGTCGCGTTGATGACGGCGTTTTCTTCGACGTTGCGCCCTTCCATATCGAAGCCGAAGGAGGCGCGTTTGTTGATGGGCCCGCTGAAGCGACCGCCGAAGAGGCGGGACTGGTACGGGGCCCGATTGGTGGAAAATGGGTTGCGCGAGTTGAACGATTCATCGGAGAAATTGAAGAACGTATCGCCGCGGAATTTGTCGGTGCCGGGCTTCGTGAGGATCTCGATGCGACCGAAGCCGATGCGGTCGAACTCCGCGGAGTAGGGATTCTGATTGACGCGGATTTCGCGGATGGAAGACTTGGGCGGGATGCGGCCGCCGGTGAAGCCGTCAATGAAGATTTGGCCGCCGTTGGGCCCGGCACCGGGGCCGGCGAGGGCTTGGAGTTCCTGCGCGAGTTGGTCGGGGTCGTCGGAGAGGGCTTTCAACTCTTCGGCGCGGAGGACGAGGGCACCGGCGTTTTGCTGGGCATCGGTGGTGACGGCACCTTGTTCGTCTTCGACTTTTAGAGTTTGAGCGTCGGTGGCGAGGGTGAGTCGGATATCCAGCGACGAGGGGCCGGACACGGAGACGCCGGCGGTGGAATAGAGAGCAAAGCCGGGCTTTTGGACGCGCAAACTCTAAAAGTCGAAGACGAACAAGGCGCCGTCACCACCGATGCCCAGCAAAACGCCGGTG
>JANODS010000740.1:0-11199 GCA_031412835.1 Acidobacteriota bacterium
GGCAGTTGCTGCCGCTGCGGGACGGTCGGACATTCGTGGTGATGGGTGACGCCGACGAGGCGATTTGGACGTTGGCGTTGCAGGGGACGGAGGCCCGCTGGGCGCAAGTGCCGATGGCGGGCGGAGGTCGGAAATGATGCGAACTTTATGGGCTGGGCTCGCGGTGGGGTTGGCGGCGTATGCGTTCCCGAACCCGGATGGCATGTGTCAGATCGTGACCGGGGCGGTGTTGCCCGAAGCTACGCAATTCGTGGCGCGTAACTATCCGATTCAGACGCTTACGTGCGATGCGAGCCAACGATTTCTGCTGGCTGGCGGGTCGCTACCGCCCGGGATGTCGCTCGATCCGCTGACGGGAACGGTCTTCGGTCAGCCCACGACGACGGGAATTTTCGCTTTCTCCGTGCGAGTGCTCGATGGTGTTGGGCAGGCCCCGAGCAAGACCTTCATTTTGCGGGTGAATAGCCCGTTGCAGATCCAGCGGCGCATTTTGGCTTCGGCGGGTGGATCGGGCACCAACTATGCCGACCAAGTCGCGGTTACGGGCGGAGTTGCGCCGTATACGTTCACCTTAACGGGAAGCCTGCCTCCGGGCCTGACGCTGAATGGGTTGACGGGCACCATTGGCGGCGTAATCGGGGCTGGTTTTGTGACTCCCGCGAATTTTAGCGTTCAGGTGAATGATTCGAGCCAGATCTCCGCGTCCGTAGTTTCGGCGTTTCAGATCGCGCCGAACTCGACGCGGAACATCTCGACTTTGACGTTGCCGAACGGCACGAAAAACGTCGCCTACAGCAGTCCGATTGTGCTTTCCCCGGGGTTGGGCGGCACGTATTCGGTGATCAGCGGAGCGTTGCCGACCGGTTTGACGGTGAACGTTTCGGGTGTCGTCAGCGGTACGCCGACGGTAGCGGGTTCGTTCTGGTTTACGTTGCAGTCCCAGCTTATTTCCGGCGGGACGGTGTCGGCCGCATGGCGCACGTACAACGTCATTATTGGCGACTTGACGGGCTTGCAGTTTACGACCGGAGCGACGCCGCAGTCGGCCGAGGTTGGAGCGGCGTATCGAGCGATTTTGAGTCCTGTGGGCGGAGTTGCGCCGTTTTCGTATAGCGTGACTTTGGGGACGCTTCCCGGGGGTGTCGTGTTGGACGGAGCAACCGGCGTGTTCCACGGTGACGTTGCTTTTACCTCGAACTCCTCTGAGAATGCGACGATTCAGGTGACCGACGCTCGGGGCACGACGATCTCACAGGCTTTCACCTTTCCGATCGTTTTCCAATTATTCGCTTCGGAAAGCTCGCCCCCCTTTGGGACAGTTGGCACAGCTCTGAGCACCAATCCGTTTAGTTTGACGGGAGGCGGATCGCCGCGAAGCTTCAGCATTTATCCATTCGGTGGGCAATTGGCGGCGGGCTTGACGCTTGACCCAAATACTGGGGTGATTTCCGGCACTCCGACGGAGTCGACCGGAGGCGGACGGAGGTATTTTGTAACGGATCCGTTCGGAGGGATTACGGTTGTCTCTATCCAGCTTGCGATCACGCAACCGCTGGTATTCACGACGACCAGTCCGCTGCCCGATATATCGCTATCCGGTGGGTTTTACACAGGGGGCGTAACTGCTACCGGCGGAAATCCTCCGTACACTTACACGATCGATTCCGGAACTTTGCCCGGAACGATTACGATGAATAGTTCAAGTGGGAACTTGGAAGTTGATTCTTCGCCCGTCGGTTCTTTCACCTTCACCGCTCGGGTAGTCGATTCGAGCGGACGATTCGCCACCAAGCTTTTCGCAGTCAATGCGGTTAACACTTTGGCCATTGCTAACCGCGCATTGTCGAACGGGTTCGTCGGGGTTTCGTACAGTGATCCGATCATCGTTCAAGGTGGCTCTTCACCCTTCTTGTTCTCGGTGTTTGCCGGATCGCTCCCGCCAGGGCTTTCCCTCTCGCCGACGGGCGTCGTGGGGGGTACGCCGACAACGGCCGGTACCTACAACTTTACGATTCGCGCCGCACAGGCAATCGGCGGTGCGTCGAATGACCGGGCGTTCCGTATCATCATCTCTCAGCCGCATGCTTACATAACGACTTCGCCGCTGCCGGCGGCCGGGTTGGGTAGCGCCTATTCCACCACCTTGACCACAAGTGGTGGAAACCGTCCGCCGCGTTTCCTCATCGAGTCGGGCTTTCTTCCGTCTGGATTGTTTCTTAGCCCCGACACTGGGGTCATCAGTGGCACACCGACCGCAACGGGAACTTTCACAATTGGAGTTTTGGCATTCGATCAGGATTCGACCTCGATCTTGCGGAGTTTCCAGATCGTCGTTGGCCCCGCCATCACGTTCAACACGCCTCAGTTGCCCCCGGGAACGTTAACTTCCGCTTACAGCGCCTCGGCGGCTGCCTTCGGTGGAACCGGGGCGCTGGCGTACAGCGTTTTCTCAGGTGCCCTTCCGACCGGGCTTTCGCTCGTCCCCGGCTCCGGGTTGATCCAAGGCACGCCCACGGCTGTTGGCACGTTTAACTTCGCGATTCGAGCAACCGATTCGGTTGGCGTGACAGCCACCCAAAGCTACACCGTTATCGTTTCGGCGGTGTTCTCGATCTCGACTGCCTCGCCGATTCCGGCCGGGGCATTGAACCAGTTGTACGGCTTGCTTTTTGGCACGACGGGAGGCAGCGGCGGCGCTCGTTTCACGATCCTCAATAATGCGCCGATCTCGATTCTGAACATGGTCCCTGCGACGGGCCGCTACGAGGGCTTGCCCGTTTCGTCGGGGACGTACAGCTTTACCGTCTCCGCCGTCGACACCGACGGCCGCACCGCCCAAGGCGCGTTCTCTCATACCATCGGCGGTCCGCCGGTCCTGAGCCCCACCGTGCCTGGAGGAACGATCAGCCAAGCTTATTCCGCGGCGCTGATTGTCGCCGGCGGCACCGCGCCCTACCTCTTTCAGCTTGCCAGCGGGGCCTTGCCGCCGGGCTTGGCTCTGGCGCCCGGCACCGGGGTGATTTCGGGTACCCCGACGTCTATCGGTACGTTCAATTTCAGCGTCACCGTCACCGATAGCAGCGGCCTGAATCACACCCAGTCTTACGCGCTGCCAATTCTCGACGCGTTTACGAATTCGACGGTTACCTTGCCGTCGGGCACCGTGGGCGCAGCGTATAACGCGACGATCGTCACCAGCGGCGGCGTGGCTCCCGTCACCTTTGCCCTAGGCCCGGAACCCCTTCCCGCTGGCCTAACACTCAACACGAGTACCGGCGCGATCACGGGTACGCCGACCACGGCTGGTACGTCTACGTTCACCATAACGCCGACGGATGCAGCCTTGCGCACCGCTGCGCGCACGTATACGGTCACCGTTAGTAGTGCGTTCACGATCTCTACCTTGACGCTGCCGAACGGGACGGTGGGAGCGGCCTATGCGACGACGGTTCCGACGCAGGGTGGGGTTGGTGCCGTGACGTTTGCCGTCACCACCGGAACCCTGCCTGCTGGCCTCTCTTTGGTTCCTTCGACCGGCGCGATCAGCGGCACGCCGACTACCGCCGCGGCCTCGACGTTCACGATTACCGCGACCGATTCGTCGGCCCAGACCGCGCAGCGGAGCTTTACGGTTACCATCGTCGCGGCGTTCGCGATCTCTACGGCGACGCTCCCGAATGGCACCGTCGGAATATCATTTTCGACCACAGTCGCGACCGTGAACGGCGTCGGAGCGGTCACTTTTGCAGTCACCACCGGAACTCTGCCGGTCGGCCTAACCCTAGCTCCCACCACCGGGATCATTAGCGGCACGCCGACGACCGCAGCCGCTTCCACGTTTACCATCACGGCGACAGACTCGACCTCGCCGACCGCGCAGCGGAGTTTCACGATCACGGTCGCTCCCGCCTTGGTCATCTCGACCACTTCCTTGCCGAACGGCAGTCCAGGCTCCGCGTACACGACTACGATTGCCACGCAGAACGCCGTCGGAGCGGTCACGTTCGCCGTCTCCCTCGGAACCCTGCCAACCGGCCTAACCCTGGCTCCAACCACCGGAATCATCAGCGGTACGCCCACGACGGCGGCTGTTTCCACCTTCACGATCACGGCGACGGACTCGACCTCGCAGACTGCGCAGCGGAGCTTCACGATTACCGTCACGTCAGCATTTTCGATCTCGACGACTTCTCTGCCGAACGGAATCGTCGGCGCTGGGTACACGGCGACCGTGGAAGCGCAGAACGCCGTCGGCGCGGTGACGTTTTCCGTCACGAATGGCTCCTTGCCTGCCGGACTTACCCTGGCTGCCACCACTGGCGTGATCAGCGGCACTCCCACCGCGGTCGGCACATCGACCTTCACCGTTTCGGCAGTCAGCACCACTTCGCAAACCGCCCAGCGGAGCTTCGCCGTGGTGATCTCCGCACCGTTCACCATCTCTACGTTAACGCTTCCAAGCGGTACCATAGGGTCTTCATACTCCGCCACCTTGGCCACGCAGAACGCGGCGGGTACCGTATCGTTCGCGGTTACCAACGGTAGCCTGCCGACCGGGCTCGCGCTCGCGCCGACCACCGGAATTTTCAGTGGAACCCCAACAACGGCGGGCACCTCAACGTTTACCGTAACGGCGACTGACGCACAGGGACAGACCGCCCAACGGAGCTTGTCGATCATAATCGCTCCCGCGTTCGCGATCTCTACTGCCTCGCTTCCGAACGGGACCGTGGGCGCTACTTATGCGACGACCGTGACGACGCAAAACGGCACGGGTGGAGTCGTGTTCTCCATCTCCGACGGCTTCCTGCCGCCAGGCCTTACATTGGCGGCTAATACTGGCGTGATCAGCGGAACTCCAACCACCGCTGGTTCCAGCACATTCACGATTCGCGCCATCGACAGCCTTGATCGGACCGCGTTCCGCTCGTTCACGATCATCGTTGACGCCGCGGCCTTCGCTGTGACTACCACACAACTGCGAGATGGTACGGTTTCGAATCCTTACTCGGGCACCGTCGTCAGCACGAATGGGCTTGCGCCGATCACCTTCGCGGTGACGCAAGGGACGCTTCCGAATGGCTTGGCCCTTGCGGCGGGCACCGGAATCATCAGCGGTACGCCCACCGCCAGCGGGCTCGTCAGCTTTACGGTCACCGCGACCGACGCACGGGGTCAAACCGCGTCCAGGGCGCTGAGCATCAACGTTTTACCCTTATTCGTGATTTCGACCACCAGCTTGCCGAATGGCGTCGTGGGCTCGCCGTACAATTCCACCGTGCAGACGCAGGGCGTGGTGGGTTCGCCTGCGTTCTTGGTGCTCTCGGGTAGTTCACTGCCGAACGGACTGACGTTAAATCGCACCACCGGAGCGATCACCGGGACACCGCTCGATGTTGGTACCACCACGTTTACGGTTTACGCCTTTGATTCGTTCGACAGCGAGAGTCGTAACGCCAGCGTCGTGTTTTCGATTACCGTCGGATCGTCGCTGAGCATTTCAACCACTTCGCTCCCAACGGCCACCGCCGGGGTCCCGTACAGTCAGACCTTTGCCGCCACCGGCGGCATCGCGCCCTACACCTGGTCTTTGGGCGGAGGAACACTGCCGTTCAATTTGACCCTGGTCTCCGCCACGGGCAACCTTAGCGGAAACATTTTGCAGCAGGGTTCCGCTAGCTTCACGGTGCGCGTCACCGATAGCCGCGGTAGCCAAGCGGAGAGGCTGTTCACTCTGCAGACGCAGTTTACGCTCTCCGTTACGCCCCACGTGTTCCCGATCGAACAGGGCCAGTTCTTCTCCTCACCGGTGACCGTGGCCGGGGGACGACCTCCTTACCGGCTCACCCTGCTCAGTGGCGCACCTCCAGCGGGCATCACTTGGAATCCCGCTACAGGTACCTTTAGCGGTGTCACCTCCAGTTCCATCGGCCAATTCTCCGCCGTGGTCCAAGCGGTCGATAGCGCGGAACAATCCGCTTCCAGTACGATTTTGTTCAACGTCACAGAACGCGGACCAGCACCGCTCTCGCTCACCCCAGCCACCCTGCCCAACGGAACGGTCGGGTTGGCTTACGGCGCCGGTGTGGGTGCCATCGGTGGAACGTTGCCCTATACGTTCCGGATCAGCCAGGGCTCGTTGCCACCCGGGGTCGTCATGAGCAGCGACGGCTCGTTCCTCGGTACCCCTTCGCTTGCTGGGTCCTTTACCTTCGGCATCGTGGTTAATGATGGGGCTGGTCGTTCGGCCGGACAGCTTTATACCGTTACCATCTCGCAGCCGAGTATTCCTCTTTCGATCACGACCGAGTCGGTTCCCTCCGGTGTCATCGGTCAATCGTATGCGGCCTCTTTCGGCGCAACAGGTGGCCGGGCTCCGTACGCCTTCAGCCTCGCCGGCGACCTGCCACCCGGCGTAGTGTTTACGAGCAACGCTGGCTTGGTCGGAACTCCCACCGCGGCCGGCACGTTCCGATTTACGGTCAGCGTGACCGATGCGCTGAGCGCCCGCGCCAGCCGCGCCTTCTCGATTACGATCGTCGGACTGGTCGAAATTACGACGACTTCGCCGCTGCCGGATGCTACCGCTGGCCAGCCCTTCTCGCAGACGTTTGCAGCCACCGGCGGAACCCCGCCGTACTCGTTCGCCTTTACCGGCCTACCGGCGGGGCTCTCTGGCAATAGCAGCGGAGCGGTCAGTGGTACCCCCACGGCTGCGGGACCCTTCACGTTCTCCGTCGAGGCAACGGACGCGCGCGGCCTCAAAGGCAGCAAAGGCTTCTCCGTCCTGATCTTCGCCCGGCTCGAAATCACAAGTTCGCCGGGGACGGCGCCGGTTCCGTTGAACCAACCCATCGGCGGCGGCTTCGCGGCCGTCGGCGGAAAGCCGCCCTATCGGTGGGCGGTTTCGAGTGGCGCGCTGCCCGCGGGCGTCGCCTTCGATTCGGCCACGGGCCAACTCAGCGGATCGCCAACCGCCCCGGGAACGTTCACCTTCGGAGTGACAGTTACCGATGCGCTGCAGAACGCAGCGACCGGATCCGCGACGATTCGAGTCTTGGCACCGGTCAGCATTACGACGACTTCGCTGCCTGGCGGAGTTGTCGGCACCGCCTACGCCGCCAGCGTCGGCGCTTCGGGCGGGCTGGCACCTTACGCGTTCTCGATCTCTCAGGGCTCCTTGCCGACGGGCGTTTCGTTCGCCGCCGACGGATCGATCTCCGGCACGCCCACCGCCTCTGGAACCTTCAACGTCACGGTTCAGGTGACCGACGCCGCACGCAATACGGCCACGCGAGCCTTCTCGATCACCATCGGGCTGCCGCCCCTGCCGCCGCTCAGTTTCGTGGGCACCTCGCCGACGATTCAAACCGGGCAGCAAGGCATCATCACCGTGCGGCTCGAATCGCCCTATCCGGTACTGATCACCGGCACGCTTACGCTCGTGTTCACACCGAACTCGGCCAATCCGGTGGACGACCCCGCCGTACAGTTGACGAGCGGTGGCCGAACCGTCACCTTCACGATTCCGGCCGGACAAACGGAAGCGCAGTTCGCGATTAATCCGTTGCGGTTCCAAGTCGGCACCGTCGCTGGACAGGTGCAGCTCCAAACCGTCTTCACCCCGACGGGCGGACAGCCGACCCCCGGGCCGACGGTGACGGTGACCTTGGCGCGGAGCATTCCGGTGATCACGGCGGCCTCGCTGACGGTGGCCCCGGGAGGCTTCACGCTCACCGTCGAGGGCTTCTCGAACACTCGCGAGGTGTCGCAGATGACCCTGCAATTCACTCCGGTCGCGGGCAGTACGCTGCTGGAGACGACGGCGTTCACCCTTCCGGTGACGGCCGCTTACAACGCTTGGTACGCCAGCGCCGCGTCACTGCCCTTCGGCGGCGGCTTCCGCTTCGCGCTGCCGTTGACGGTTACCGGAGACGCTAGCGTAATCGACTCGGTCGTCGTCCGGATCTCGAACGGCGTGGGCGAATCGCTGCCCGTTACCGGTCGTAGAAACTAAGCCAGTTGTCGCCCTGCTTGACGATACGGCTCCTGCGTAGGGAGCCGTATTCGTCCAGTAGGATGTGCCGCGGCGGATGCTGCACAATCACGGACGGCACCGCCGATTCAGCCACGGCTTGCAGCGAAGCGTCGAACTCTTTCGGCACCGTGAATGGCGGATCGATGAAGACGATATCGGCTTCAATCTTGCGCAACGTATCGCTCGCCTTGCGTTTGATGATGGCCGTCCGTCCCTGCACGCTAAGCGCCTTGATGTTTTCGAAGATCGTCCGGAGCGCTTCTTTATCCCGCTCGATGAACAGCACCCGCTTCGCCCCTCGGCTCAACGCCTCCAAGCCGACCGCTCCGGTGCCGGCGTAGGCATCGGCGAAAACCGCGCCCTGCAGGCGGGTTTGCAAAATGTTGAACAGCGCTTCCCGCAGGCGGTCCGGCGTCGGCCGCACGTCCATCCCTTCCACGCTCAGCAGCCGACGGCTGCGAAATTCTCCAGCAATAACTCGCATGTTTACCCTACCAATACTAAGCCGTAGCGGCGCTGCCAGTGTTCGCGCAAGTACGCGACCGCCTCGCGCAACGCCGTTTCACTCGGCGGATGATCAATGAACGCGTTCGCTTCGTTGCGCGCAATTTCCAGCAGTTCGCTATCGCGCAGAATGTTGCCAAACCGCAGCGCGGGCAGGCCGCTTTGCTTCGTGCCGAAAAACTCGCCGGGTCCACGCAGGCGCAGGTCCATCTCGGCGATGTAGAAGCCGTCATTCGATTCCACCATCGTTCGAATCCGCTCCTTGCCCGTTTCGCTTAGTTTCTCGGTCACCAGCAAACAGTAGCTCTGATCGCCCCCGCGCCCTACCCGCCCCCGCAACTGGTGCAACTGCGCCAGCCCGAAACGCTCCGCCTGTTCGATCACCATGACGGTCGCATTCGGCACGTCGACGCCGACCTCGATAACCGTCGTCGAAACCAGAATCTGGATCGTCCCCTGCTTGAAGGCCGCCATGACGGATTCCTTGTCGCTCTGCGCCAACTTGCCGTGCAACAAGCCCACCTGGAACCGCGGGTACACCGTCTGCGACAGCATCAGGTACATCTGCTCAGCCGCCTTCATCGCTTGCGTTTCGCTCTCTTCGATGACGGGGTAAACGACATAGGCCTGTCGTCCGGCCTCCACCTCGCCCTGCACAAACGACCAGACCTCTTCGATTCGTGGCGATGCGACATGGGTCGTGATGATGGGGCGGCGGCCGGGTGGCATTTCGTCGATCACCGACGTGTCCAGATCGCCGTATACCGTCAACGCCAGCGTCCGCGGAATCGGCGTCGCCGTCATCACCAGCACGTCCGGCTTCTGCCCCTTCTCCATCAGACGGAGCCGCTGCATCACGCCAAACCGATGTTGCTCGTCGACGATGGCGAGGCCGAGTTTGTGGAACCGCACGTCGTCTTCGAGCAGCGCATGGGTGCCGATCGCCACGTGGATCAGCCCGCTGGCGATCAGCCGCCGAATCGCTTCCTTTTCCTTCGGCTTGAACGAACCCGAAAGCATCACGCACTGGTAGCCGAGCTTGTTGAACAGGTTCTTGAAGTATGCGAAATGCTGCGACGCCAAAATTTCGGTCGGGGCCAGCACCGCCACTTGATAGCCGTTCTCGATCGCGATGATCGCTGCTTCGGCGGCGACCAACGTCTTGCCGCTGCCCACGTCGCCTTGCAACAGACGGCTCATCGGCTGTGGCGCGGACATGTCCCGAGCGATCTCGCCCAGTACGCGCTTCTGCGCGCCCGTCGGCTTGAAGGGCAGCATGGCCTTTATTTTTTCGCGGACTTTTTCGTTCAGCGCGAACTGAATGCCAATCACCTCGCGAGCCTTGTGGCGCTTCAGCGCCAGCCCGCATTCGAGCCAGAAGAACTCTTCGAGGATCATCCGCACATGCGCCGGAGAACGGAACGCGTTCAGCAGCCGGATGTCGCTGTCTTCGTCCGGGAAGTGGATACGCTGGATGGCGGTCCAGCGATCCGGCAGCTTCAGTTGGTCGCGCAAGGTCTGTGGCAGCATGTCTTCCACCGGCGGAACCGCGTCCAGCACCCGTCGCATCAGCACCCGCATCATCTTCGGGCTCACCCGTTGCGCGGCTTCGTAGATCGGCACTACGCGGCCCGTATGCAGGGTGCTGTCGCCGTCCTCGTCGTCTTCGGATAGAATCTCAAACTCCGGATTCTTCATCAGCAGTTCGCCGCGATAGGTGTCGAACTCCACCTTGCCGAAAACGGCCAGGCGCATGCCTTCCGCCAGTACTTTGGCCAAGTAGCCGCCGTTGAACCAACGCCCGATCAGCGGCATGCGGCCCGCATCGCCCAGCGTGGCTTCGAACAGGCCGATGCGCTTGTTCTTCAGCACTGGTAGCTTAGTCGCCCGCACTTCTACGAGCACCGTGGCCATTTCGCCCGGAGCCAATTGGTCGATGGGCTTCAGGTTTGATCGGTCTTCATAGCGGAACGGGGGGTAGTGGAGGAGGTCGGCGACCGTCACCAAACCTTTGGTCTCCAGCATCGCCGCACGCTGCGGTCCCACGCCTTTCACATAAACGAGCGGGGTTTCAAGATTCACTTACGATACAATTTCCTGTGATGAAAGCCGTTTCAGTATTCCTATTCTCCGCTATCCTCGGGATGGCCGCAGACTTGCGCGTCGGAATCGTTGGGACCGACACGTCGCACGTGATCGCCTTCTCGAAAATTCTCAACGATCCGAAGAATCCGGACTACCAACCGGGTGCAAGAATCGTCGCCGCCTACAAGGGTGGGAGCAGCGACCTCGAATCCAGCCGGACCCGCGTGGAAGGTTACGCCAAAGAATTGCAGGAGAAGTGGGGCGTTGAAATCGTGCCCGACATCAAAACCCTGTGTGAGAAAGTAGACGCGATTCTGCTCGAAAGCGTCGACGGCCGCATTCATCTCGCCCAAGCGCGGGAGATCTTCAAACACAAAAAGCCCGTCTTCATCGACAAACCCCTCGCCGCCACCCACGCCGACGCGCTCGCGATTGCGAAGCTCGCCAGCGACCAGAGCCGCGCGTACGCGGGCGGACGCGGAGAGCGCCTCACCAAGCTCTTCCGGGAGAAGGCGAAGAGGGCGATCGTCGACGGTTTCGACGCGGCGATTTTCGGGCACTCGCACTGGCCC
>JANODS010000741.1:0-2184 GCA_031412835.1 Acidobacteriota bacterium
ATGGCACTCCCCTGTTGCAAGTGGCTACCAGATCCTAATGATCGACGATACCGATCAGGGTTGGGTGTACAACACACGGACGCAGTCGGGTTGCACGGTCTTGGCGCAGGAAGATGCCGCCGAAGGCGTGCGAAAGGTCCAGGTCGCGATGCCCTACCTCCTGGGGGCGACCGATAGTAAGGCGTCCGAGCACCTGAGTGGGGCGAGCGGTCGCGTGGATGGTTACTTTATCCTCGATACGCGCGACGGAAAGCAGAGGCGGTTTCAAGACCAAGCGCAGTTCGAAACGGCAGCGCGAGCGATTGGCATCAAGCTGAAGTTGCAACCAATCTACGCGGTCTACTCCCAGTTTCGATTCAGCTGGTTCGACGGCTTTGCCGTGCTGTTCCTTCTGGCTCCACCCCTGGTCTGGGGGATCGTTCTGATTCGCAGGATTGTCAGGCTTAGGCGAACAGTTCCGCGATAGGCGTGCCGCGGTCCGTGATGGGGACGGGGCGTTCGCCGGCGTAGAGATTCTTATGCGGGTCGATTCCGAGGGCGCAGTGGATCGTCGCGTGGAAATCGGGGATGGTGATGGGACGGTCCGCTACCGTGCGGCCTACTTCGTCGGTACGGCCGATGACTTGGCCGGTCTTCAAGCCTCCACCGGCTAGCACCATGCTAAAGCCGGCCGACTGATGGCCCCGGCCGCCGCCGGCGTCAAAGTCCGGGGGACGCCCGAACTCGGTAGCGATCACGACCAGCGTCGTATCGAGCATCTTGTTCTTTTCGAGGTCTAGGAGGAGCGACGAGAAGGCCTTGTCGAGCTCCTCAATGAGGAGATGCTGCTTCACTTGGCCATCGTTGTGCGTGTCCCAGCCGGAGCCGTTGAGGAAGTTTAGGTTGTGGGAAACTTCGACGAAACGAACTCCCGATTGGACGAGGCGACGAGCGAGGAGACAGCGTTGGCCGAACTCGCCGCCGTAGGATTCGCGGAGCGTGGAGGATTCGCGGGCTAGGTCGAACACGTTGAGAAACTTGGGGCCTGCCAGCTTGTAGGCGGAGGTCGTGATGGCTTCCTGCTGAAGGACGGTTTGATCCTTCGGGTGACGCTTCGTGTACTCTTCGCGCATTTTGGCGAGGAGGGTTTCGCGGCGGTCTTCGCGGTTCAAGTCGACGTCGGGCGGACGGAGGAGACCAGAGGGGCCGGTTTCGATTTGGGTGAGGTAGATATAGCCGTAGCGGGCACCGAGGAAGCCGGGATCCCGAATGATGCTGGGGTAACCCATGACGACGTAGGGCGGCACTTCAGCGGTTTTCGCGCCGAGTTGGTTCGAGACGATGGAGCCGATGGCGGGATAGATGAGCGTCCCGCTGGGCTTGCGGCCGGTGTGGACGAGGTTGGCGGCGGCGGCGTGTTCGCCGGAGATGTCATGCGTGATGGAGCGGACAGTAATTGCTCGGTCCATGAGCGGGGCGGTGCGGTGGAGGTGTTCGCAGACCTGCTCGCCCTTGATGGCGGTGTTGATCGACTTGTAGTAAGACCCAGCGATCTTTTTGCCGTCACCGATGGGCTTGGGGTCAAAGGTGTCCATATGGGCGGCACCGCCCCCGAGCCAGAGGAAGATGCAGGCGTCGGCTTTTCCCTTCGGGATATGGGCCGCGGTGGCAACGGCGGCAGTGGAGGCGGCGAGGAAATCACGGCGGTTCATGGGCGGGATCCTTAGGGAAGTAACACGAATTCGGGACTGTTGAGCATGGCCCAGAGGGCGTCTTCAAAGAGCACGCGGAAGTCGTTTTTCAATCGCTTGGTGGGTTCGGCGCCGAGGCGCATCTTCTTCTCTTCTTCCATACGGATGACGGTGGCTTCGGCGCTGAGATGGTTGGACCAGGATACGCGGTTATCGCTTTTCAGGGCGGCGTAACCGGTTTGGGCACCGGCCACTTTTCGGGTGGCATACGTGGGCCGGAGGAGAGCCACCATGGCGGTGGATTCGGCGGGGGAGGGCGCGCGGGAGAGGATGCGGTAGAACGCTTCTTCGACGAGTTTTTCGACGGGGAGATCCTGAAGAGCGAGGTCGGTGAAGGCGCTATCGTCGGAGAGGCGCAAGATGCGAGTGCCGAGGACACCGTTGGCGAGGATCAGCGTTTGCATGGCGGAGGCACCGTCGTCGCGAGTGGTGGAAGGATTTTGGCGGGACTGGC
>JANODS010000742.1:0-4467 GCA_031412835.1 Acidobacteriota bacterium
GTTTCATGGGGGGGCGGCGCGGCGCGATGGCAAGCGTGGGGGCGAGCTTCGGGATTGCGATTGCCTACTTCTCGGTGAGCGAGTTGTTCGTGCAGATCGGGAACTTGAATCAGCTACCGGCGGCGGTGGCGGCGTGGAGTCCGGACGCGATTTTCCTGCTGGCGGGCCTGTACATGATGACCCGGATGCGCTCGTAGGCTTAGAGGGTTTTGAGGTACTCGACCAACGCTAGGCGTTCGGCTTCGGTGAGGGCGGGCCCGACGACGCCGTTGCCTTTTGGGCCATCCTGGAACCAGTGGCCGGCGTTGCTGTTGCCGGGCAGGGTGGGATCGAACTTGGAGAGGCCTTCGGCTTCGGCGGTTTCGTAGCCGACCTTTTCGGGGAGGAAGTTCTTTGAGCCGAGCCAGAAGACTTTGGAGGGGCGCTGCTCTTTGGAGGCGAGTAGCTCGTAGAGAGAGGGCACGGAGGCGTTGTGGAGATAGGGCCCGGCGGCCCAGATGCCGTTGAGGGGGCGAGCCTTGTAGATCAAGTCGTCGCGGACGGCGGCGATGCTGCCATCGCGGTAGCCTTGCCAGGCTAGCTTCTCTTCGGCGGATAGGTTGGCCTGGCGGAAGAAGCGGTCGCGGATGCCTTCGGTGACCAGCTTTAGACCATCGGAGGCGGAGACGCGACCCTTGCCGAGGGCACCGGTATCGGCGGTCCGATTCTTGTATTCGGTGGCCTGGTTGGGATCGGTTCCGACTTCGGCTATGGGGATGTCGCGGAGATCGAGGAAGCGCTTGCCGGTGCTATTGGTGACCCAGTAGGTCGGCTTCGGGGAGCGGAGATCGGCGATCAGTTCGTCGGTGGGCGGCAGGTGGCAGCCTTGGCAAATCTTCTTGTAGAGCACGGCACCACGGGCGGCTTGGGTCGAGTCGATTGGGGGAAAGACGGCGGGCCAGCGAGGGGATCGAAGCCCGGTGTAGGGGTTGTCGCCGCAGAGCAAGTCCTCGAGCTTTTTCAGGCCGGGGAGGTTGACGCTGCTGGCGAATTCTTTGGCATCGGCGCCGGAGAGCTTCGCGGCGGCGCGGACGCCGAGGGCTTCGCCGATGTTGCGGACGAGGGGATCGGAGATGGAGGAGTTGTATTGGACCCAGGTGAACCAGGAGGCGTCCCAGATCTGCGGGAACTTGACGGGGGCTTTGGAGACCGCGAAGTTTGCGTCATTGGCCATGTCGACGGCGAAGACCTGGTTGCCGATGCGGGTAAGGGCGTCGGTGCGGACGAATCCGGCGTCGAGAGTATAGATGCCAGCCTTTTCGGTGGCGGCCATTTCGGCTTTGGCGCGGGTCATGAACGCCTTGAGCGCGGCGCGGAGTTCGGCCTGTTGTTCGGCGGAAGCATTGGGCCCGAGGACGTTCGCTTCGAACTTGCTATAGCGCCAGGGGATGAGTTCGGTGAGGATCAGCGCGACGCCCATAGCCTTCTGGAAGGTGGTGACCTGGATCATGGCGGGGGCACCTTCGACGCGGACCGAATACTTGCCGTAGCGCATTTCGTTGGTGTGGCACGCTGCGCAGTTGAGGCCAACGACGGGGTACTGCTTGCCCGTTTCGGGGTCGGCAAAATCTTCCTGGAGGGCGAAGCCGACGGGGAGTGCTTGGGGGTTGAGCTTGGACTCGGGGCTGGCTAGAAAGCCGAAGCGGCCGAGGTATTCGGGCTTAATGAAGGGCTCGCAGCCGAAGGGCGAGAGGCAGGGCTGTTCGAGGGCGAGGAGCCAGCGATAGGGCACGAGGCGGGTGCCTTGGGCGGTGTGGTGGTACTCGTTCCGCTGAGCGTCGGTCCAGCCTTGATCGAGCAGGACGAGTTCGCCAGGGGGTTGATAGGGCGGGGTGACGACACGGAGTTTCTTGACGGTGGGATAGGCGGCGAAGCCGACGACTACTAAGAGCACGAGGGCTATGAGGGCTAGCTTCTTGAGCATTTAAGGAATGATGTCCTTTGGGGCTGTCGGTTGTCAATCCCGGGCGGCGTGGAGGATGCGGCGGGAGTCGCGGGCGGGGTCGTCCTGGGCTGTGCTGACTGGGGCGTCGAAGATCATGGTGGCGCGCTTTTCGAGGGTGAATTTGGGCCAGTTGGGGAGACCTGGGGCGTTGGGAGTGCCTCGGCGAGCGAAGGCGGCCCAGGCGCTGGCGAGGTGGCGGGAGAGGGGCTCGGCGGCGGGGTAGCGGACGAGGCGCATGGCAAGGGGGAGTTCCGCGGTGTGGAAGGCTCGGAGGCGACCATCGAGCATGGGGGTATTCCAGGCGAAGTGGTACATGAAGACGTCGGCCTGGGCCTGAGTGAGCTTGCGTTCGGCTTGGCGGATGGCTTTGAGGCGGACGTCGCGGTCGGTGGCGAAACGGAACCAGCAGTCGGTGGGGGAGTCTTGCGGGTTCTCGCGGCGGTAGGCGGCGAGAAGGGGATCGACTTGGTCGGGGGCAACTTTGGCTTGGAGGATGCGGTCGCGGAGGGCGGCGGCGGTGAGGCTGTGGAGGGCGTCGTCTTTGAGGGCGCCGAGGGAGGTTTCGTCCTTGCAGCAGCCTATGATGAGGGGAATACGGGCGGAGGCGGCGGGCGCTTCGGGGTCCCAGGTTTGCTGGGTGATGGTGCGGCCGTCGATGACGGGGGTGAGTTGGCTGGGGACGGCGGCCTTCCAGAGGTCGAGGGGAGGAACGTCGCGGAGCTTGGCGGCTTGGTTCTGAGCGAGGCCAAGCTTGGTTAGGAGGGCGCGGGCGGCGACGGAGGCGTCTTCGCGGGTGGCGACTTTGAGGAGGGAGCCGCTTTCGAGGATGGCTTTATGGAAGAGGCCGGTGGCGGCGGGCATGGCGAGGAGGGTGCTGATTTTGGCGGCACCGCCGGATTCGCCGAAGATGGTGACGTTGGAGGGGTCGCCGCCGAAGTTGGCGATGTTGGCGCGGACCCATTGGAGGGCGGCGATGAGGTCGAGTTGGCCGATGTTGCCAGTGGAAAATTGGGGGTCGAGGTCGCCGAGGAAGAGGTAGCCGAAGACGTTGATGCGGTGGTTGACGCCGACGAGGACGACGTCCTGTTCGAGGGGGAAGCGGTTGGCGAAGAGGGTGAGGTGGGCGGAGCCGGCGACGAAGCCGCCGCCGTGGACATAGACCATGACGGGGCGTTTGCCCCGGGGGGAAGGGGTGAGGACGTTGAGGACGAGGCAGGCTTCGCTATCGGGCTGGGGGGCGAATTCGGCGCGGTCGGCGGAGCCGCGGAAGTATTCGCCGATGGTGGGGCTGAGGAAGATGTTGCCCGGGCCTTGGACGCAGCGGGGGCCGGTTTGGGTGCAGTCGCGGACGCCGGGCCAGGGGGCGGGTTTGGAAGGAGGGAGGAAACGGACGGAGCTGGCGTAGGGGATTCCGCGGAAGACGGTTACGCCGTCGGCAGCGCGGCCGCGGACCTTGCCGGCGGTGGTATCGACGGTGTCGGGGATGGCGGCGTGAAGGGCAGTGGAGAAGAGCAAATGGCGACGTAGCATGGTGGGATCCGAAGGTTGCCAGTATACGCCCGATGGGCGGAGCTCCGCCTTACCGGGTTGACTTTTAGAGATGGCCGATGGCATTGAGCCGGTGTTTTCGGCTAGTAAGGTGGCTCCGGCTGGTCCGAAAACGCGTTGGTTTCGGCGGTGGAGCCTACCGTGCGGACCAACGGCTTGGTGGGACGCTCCTGAACGGGGCTCCAGCCGGTTTCGAGTTGGCTTCGCTCGCTGGCCGGCGGGGCCACTTCCTGTTTGTTTTCTTCAGTTTCTGATTGTTCGTCGCGGAAGAGATTGTCGACCGGGCCGACGTCGGGCCCGAGGTACTCGGTGCGGGGCCGAACCGGCGATTTTGGTATCGGGTTCAGTTTTCGGAGCATATTCAGCTCTCGAAGACTGGCATTGATGAGCCGAACGAGCATTGCTTCTTCCCGTTGGAGAAGCTGGGGCATTTTCGAATCGAAGGCCATCCGGGTGGCCGTCATGAGATAGATGGTGCCGACCAGTTGCGGGGCCAATCCGGGGTGCTCGATTTCGCGAACGTCGGCGAGGCAGCTTTCCAGTTCGAGCGTTTGGAGCTTTGAATTGCGCAACTGGCGCCACTGGGCGTCGACAATCCTTTGCACTATCCCGGTTTCGACACGATCTCTGGGTGCCAAATAGCGTGAATATTCGGCGATCATGTTGCGATATTCGGCAGCGTCCTCACCGGAGAGCATGGCGAGCCCGGCGGCACCGGTGTGGTCCACGATGACGGTTCGGCTGCCGTTTTTCAGGCTGTTGATCCGGGAGTTCATTTTTCCGGCTTCCGATTTCGGTCCGGTGCTTTTTTGAGCATTTTGACGGTTGATTTCGGCGCGACGGGCTTTGCGCTGTTCTTCTTCGGTGAGGCCGTCGTTTGTGAGCTGATCTGGCATGGTTCTGACCTCCAATAGGGAAACAAAAAGCCCACGGGG
>JANODS010000743.1:0-1541 GCA_031412835.1 Acidobacteriota bacterium
ACCTCGAAACTCTCCGAAACAGAAACCAACGACCTCCTTGCTTTCCTCAAATCCGGCCGCATCGAACCCACCGCCTGGAAGCCCGCCGCCGATCTCAACGTCACCTGGGCCCGCCTCCAAAACGCCCCCGCGGAACCCCACAACTGGCTCAGCTACTGGGGCGACCTTGCAGGCCATCACTACTCCCAACTAACCCAAATCACCCCCGCAAACGTCCCCAATCTCCGCGCCGCCTGGTCCCACCAATTCGGCGCCTCCAACATCCAAACCGTCCCCCTCGTCGTCGACGGCCTCATGTTCGTCACCGGCCCGCTCAGCAACGTCTCCGCCCTCGACGCCCGCTCCGGCCGCACCATCTGGCAGTACAAACGGCCGCTCCCTGAAGTCGCCAGCCATTGCACCGTCATGACCAACCGAGGCGTCGCCCTCCTCGGCGACCGCGTCTACGTCGCCACCCTCGACGCCCATCTCGTCGCCCTCGACGCGAAAACCGGCAACGTCATCTTCGACGTCGAAGTCGAAGACTATCGCAAAGGCTTCTCCATCACCCACGCCCCCCTCGTCGTCGACGGCAAGCTCGTCCTCGGCATCACCGCCGGCGAGTGCGCCCTCACCGGCTACGTCTACGCCTTCGACGCCGGCTCCGGCAAGAAGCTCTGGCGCACCCACACCATCGCCCAACCCGGCGATCCCAACAGCGCCAGTTGGGCCGGCGACTCCGCCAAATACGGCGGCGCCCCCACCTGGATGACCGGCACCTACGACCCCGAAACCAACACCGTCTTCTGGACCACCGGCAACCCCGGCCCCGACTACAACGGTGCCGACCGCGCCGGCGACAATCTCTACTCCGACTCCGTCCTCGCCCTCGACCCCGCCACCGGCAAAATCAAGTGGCACTTCCAATACACCCAACACGACGTCCACGATTGGGACGCCAACGAAACCCCCGTTCTCGTCGACGCCGTCGTCAAAGGTCAGAAGCGCAAACTCCTCATCATGGCCAACCGCAATGCCTTCTACTACGCCATCGACCGCGTCACCGGTGAGTTCGTCTCCGGCCAGGCCTTCGCCAAGCAAACCTGGGCCAAAGGCCTCGATTCCCGAGGAAAACCCATCGTCCTCCCCAACACAACCCCCACCGCCGAAGGCAACTACGTTTGCCCCGACGCCCTCGGAGCCACCAATTTCGCCGCGCCTTCTTACAGCGCCAAAACCGGCCTCTTCTACCTCACCGTCCGCGAAACCTGCGCCCACTACTTCACCGAAAACAAGAAGCCAGAACCCGGCCAACCCTTCACCGGAGGCGGCCAGCGCGAAGACGAAAAACAAGGCGAGCAAGGCTTCATCCGCGCCCTGGACCCCGCCACGGGCGACCTCAAATGGAGCACTCGCATTCAAATCGGCTCCCACGCCGCCGGCGTCCTCTCCACCGCCGGCGACCTCGTCTTCGCCGCCTCTAAGGACGGCAACCTCATGGCCCTCCACGCCCTCACCGGCAAGATCCTCTGGCACTACCAAACCGGCGCCGCCATGCGCAG
>JANODS010000744.1:0-1644 GCA_031412835.1 Acidobacteriota bacterium
TTGTCGATGAGGACGATGACAGCGACGTAGCCGTTTGGGAGAGGGGTCGCGTCGTGAGAGAAGACTTTGGCCTGGACGATGGTGCCTTTGCTGGTGGGCAGGGACTGGAGGGCGGCATTCATGGCGGCGAGGTCGAGTTCCTGGACGGTTTCGCCGGTGAGAGAGACTTCGCGGAGAGCGCTTTGCGATTGGGTGTCTTCGCCGAAGAGATTGATGACGTTGACTAGGAAGTTACCGTTGTCGAGAAAGCGGAGGGGCATGGCGTAGCCGGCCCAGGCGTTGTCGGCTTCGTGATGGTAGTACCAGATGACGTGGCCGTCGAGGTCGGTGGCGACGGAGATGGCGTAGGAGTTGATGGAGTTGACGAGTTCGATGCCGGGCTGGTGGGCACCGCTGCTGGCGGCACAGAACTCGGGAATGCCGGAGACGGGGAGGGATCCGGTGGTGAAGCGGAAGTCGCGATCGAGTTCGATGGAGCCATCGGGGAGTTGGATGCGGGCGTGCATCAGATAAGTGGTGTTGGGGCGCATGCCGGCGACGAGGGTGGTGATGGGTCCACCGCCGGGCGGGGGAAGTTGAAAGGAAGTGGTGCGCCCGTAGGCGGTATCGGTGCCGAACTCGACCGAGAGCAGGGCTTGGTCGGGGACGAAGTCGACGGTGTAGCAGGCGACGAGCGGATGGACGGTAGCGGTAACGGAGGAGGACCAGAGGGGGGCAGCGGCGGGAGACATGCGAACTATGCTGTCATAGAATCCGATGGTTGGTACACTCATTTCGCACTACCGGGTACAGGCGGTCCTGGGTGAGGGAGGGATGGGTGTTGTCTATAAGGCCGAGGACACGCGACTAGGGCGGACGGTAGCGTTGAAATTCCTGTCTGCGGGGATGAAGGGACGGGAGATGGCGCTCGAGCGATTCCAGCGGGAGGCTCGGCTGGCGTCTGCGTTGAACCATCCGCATATTTGTACGGTGTACGACGTGGGGGAGGCAGACGGCCATTTTTTTATCGCGATGGAGTTTTTGGAGGGCCAGCCGCTGAATTATGTGCTGCGGGCGGGGGCGTTGAGCGAGGAGCGGATCGTGGCGTTGGGGATGCAGGTGGCTGACGCGTTGGAGGCGGCGCATTCGAAGTTGGTGGTGCATCGGGACATCAAGCCGGCGAATCTGTTTTTGACGAAGCGGGACACGATCAAGGTGGTGGACTTCGGGCTAGCGAAGCTGACAAAGCAGGCGGCGGAGGTGGATGCGCCGACCCAGACGATGGTGCCGCTGGGGCGAGGGAGCGACGATGCGGGGCTGACGCAGGTGGGAGCGGCGGTGGGGACGATTAGTTACATGTCTCCGGAGCAGGCGCGGGGAGAGGAGGTGGACGCGCGGACGGATCTGTTTTCGTTTGGAGTGGTGTTGTACCTGATGGCGACGGGAGAGTTGCCGTTTCGGGGCACGACGGAAACGATGCGAATCTGGGCGCTGTTGGATTCTGCTCCGGTGGGGCCGCGGACGATGAATCCAGCGATTTCGGTGCAACTCGAAGAGATTATTCTGAAGTGCCTTGAAAAAGACCCGAATGATCGATATCAGTCGGCGCGAGAGCTCATGACGGACTTGCGGAGACTGGGGCGTTCGATGAGCGGACAGTCGAAC
>JANODS010000745.1:0-3492 GCA_031412835.1 Acidobacteriota bacterium
GTGCTCTCCGCACTGTGCGCGACGCTTTCCACCTCCAGTCTGAGCCTTGCGCCAGACCGAAGCGGACCCAGTCCAAATCCGCCGACTATGTTCGAAACCGACTCTCCGGCCGGAATCGTCAACGTGCAGATTTCGTCTTCATCCTGCCGAAGCACCAGCACAATTGCACCAAGCATCGGCGCCTCACCGACCACAGCGAAAACATCCCGCATCACGAGCGCTGACTCGACCATGAATGGTGGCGTTGCATCCTCTTGGATCGCGAGCCATCCCTCAACTTGCAGCGAGATCTGACCGCCGTGCAACGTCCTCAAGCCGAAATCCACCGTTCCGGTGACGCTTCTCTTCGCCACTTCCGAGTTACCGCGACCGTTCGTCACAATGAGGTCGGCAGCAGCAACCCTCACCCCAGGAAGATGGCAGTTGTACGAAAAACTCCCACTCGATGGCGAACCAAAAAAGTCCCTCCCAAAAGGAAGGATATGCGTCTTCTGGTCCAACGGATACACCACGGCACCAGAGTCGTGAATCTCAATGATAGAGCCATGGGAACCCCGGGTCGCCAGCACTGAATCCCCGCCCACCGATACCGCTGTCACGGCAAGCAACTCACCGTCGATCTGGAACACTTGTCCGACCGAAAGTCGACCGGGAAGTGAAACCACGATCATGTCGGTGATCTCATCAACACTCTGGCTCAGTACCAAAGTTGACGGGCTCTGAAGCTCATCCCAGTGCCGAATCACCAGCGTTCCAGCCGAAATCGTTCTCGTATTGACTAATGTCGGAAACCCAATCGAATGCAGTTCAATCGTTCCGTCACCAACCGAACTTAATGAGAATGTCGGTGTTGGAGCAACCTCCAAATCTAATTGAGCCGCATTGGCCCCCAAAATACGCCATCTCGTAATCGGCGACAGTTCTGCAAGGCATTCTCGATCATTGGCATTCGCCGCGCGACCAGTTACATGAATCGTCGCTCCTTCTCGATTAGGAACCTCAAATACAGCAGGGCTCGTCGCCGTCGTAGCCCCGCGAACCCAGCTAGGCTCGACCACCACCCATTTACTGGACGAATCAGGTATCGTCGCCCAAGCTTCGCTCAAGACACAAGTCGTTTCTGAATTGCTTTCGATTCTTCTCTCCTGTCCCATTCCGCGACCGCTAACAATGCGTACCGTCTTTGATCGCCACTCATTAACGATCATGTTCAAGCCTGGGTGACCAACGGATGCCGCCGTCGCAATCCCCGCCGCCCTTTCGCCTTGTAGCTCCAATCGCCAATAGAAATTTGCGTGGGAAAAGTTTTCATCCGGCGGTGAGACAAAGCCATCGGACTCCCCAATATCCACATACGTGGCCGCGATCACCTGGCTCGTCGCGATCCGAGCCAGTTGCTGTGGATTTCGGCCTCGGTAGACATGATACGAAACCGTCCCGGAACCAAAACTAAGGCCGCTGAGCGTTACGTTATTGGTATCCGTTCCCGCCGGGATGACAGCTCTTACGATGAACGAGGGTGCGCTCTCCCTACCCTCCCCATCGATTCCGGTGATCGTATAGTACAAGACTTGATCACCCAACAACGTCCCACCCGTTCCTTGTGACAACGGCGAAAGCGATAACAGCGGGATTCCAGCTCTTGTCGCCTGAGGCTTCGTTGGCTCTGTAAAGCCAACCGACACCTCTACCCTAGCCGAGCCATCCGTTCCTTCCGCGTATGTCTCGGTGATATCAAATTGAGCAAAGCCATCCTCATCAAGGACGCTCCCAATCAACGGCCTCGGAACACCTAGCTCATACCGAGGCTGCCTTCCAGACGACTCCGCGCCATTCCCCGCTGTCTGCACGTACCAATCGTCGTCATGCCACTGCAAGGTCAGTTGCACCGTGCGGAAGTTGATGCCCGGAGTTATTCGACTGACCCGGAAGAGCTGTCGATCCATCCCCTCCTTCGCATAAGTCATCGTAACTAGGTCCCCCGGTTTCAGTCCAATCGCCTTCACCGAGGTCTCAAACTCCAAATAGACGTTCCCCCGCACGCTCTTTAGTAGTTGCAACTTGGTCATTCGCGCCGCTTGGTCGAAATTTGCAAGTCCCAGCGCCGGCAGCGCCGCGCTTGTCTCTTGTCCCGCTGTGACGACATCCTCCAGATCCAGCAAGGAAAGCGAATCCTGTTGATATTCATTGAATGAATCTTGGAACTCGACGCTAAACCGATTCGGCGTATCTGCGGAACTCCTTGAGAAAATCCGTAGCTTGGGCTCTCCGTTCGCACCTCTCAGAATCGAGCCTCCATCAAACTCGTAAGCCGGCCAGCCGCCCAAGAGTTGCTCGACAGAATTTGTGCCCAAAGGTGCCTGAGCCTGTTGAACCCCAATCGTCGATTCTTGTCTCAGTTGCAACCTTCCGCCCGCCCCAAAAGTCAGGAACAAGCCGGCGCAATTCCGAATCCCGCGCACAACGTCCGCTGCGCTACGACGTCTACGCAACGCCATATTGCATTGGAAGCGCGGTATCATCACCGGGTTACCATGTAGATCAACCGCTGAAATCTCGTCGTCGCAATAAAGTGCCGTTGACCCGAAACTGCTCAGATCGATCTCGTCCTCCGTCCAGCCACTCCGCTTAAGCACATCAAGCATCACCCAGGCTGGATTGTTCGTAAATCGATCCGCAACAAATTCTCCCGCCGCGTTATAGGTTGGTAGCTTCGCCCCTTCCAGTAACACCTGGACTCGAGGAATAGACCGACCATCCTGGACCCGATTCGGAACCACCACCGAAACGTATGCCATACTGCCATAAGGATCACCCAGCGCCTCTCCATTTCCGTCTGTGAAATTGAGATTGAAAACGCCAGTTCGATTGCCTCTGCTCACTAGGTGATACCAGCCGGTCGAGGTCATGTTCGTCCCTTCAACTGCTTGAGGAATCTCAACGTCATTGACCACGACTTTCAACACTCCGCTGATCTCTCCCAGAGCAAGCAAGGCTTCCATCCGAGTTAGATTTCCGTCATTCCTTGCGAGAGTGATAGGCGGCTGCACCCAGCACGTGCCATATACAAGAGGCACGAAATCGTTATACTTGGCTTCGTTACTCTGCACCGCGCTCGTCGAATAGCCCTTGTCACCGTAACCCCGAACTAATGTCGTCGACGGCACAAATTCAACGCCGCCGAATCGGCGGGTGATTTGAACAAGCGCGTCTTGTTTGAACATTCCTCGCTCTTCACAAGACTTGCGGGTATAGTCGCAGCTCGTAAACGGCTCGGTCCCATTTAGATTTCCAACCCCGCCCGGCTCGCCGGCAGAGTATCCGCATCGGAAGAACGGAGAATAGCTAGCTCGCGGCCCTCCAGTGATCGCCTCCACTCGGTTTGCCTGTGTACCCGGAAACAACCAGGGGCATCGTTTCTGAATCCTCACTTCGGGAAGCAACACACGCTGAAAATTGAGCCGATTATTGAACGATACCCGTAGTGCGGAC
>JANODS010000746.1:0-3179 GCA_031412835.1 Acidobacteriota bacterium
GCTGGATAGTGAACTGCTCCGGACCGACGCCGACGCCGGTTCGCGTATCGATGAAGCGTGGGGCGCCCACGCCTCCGCCGAATCCGACGTAGCCAAAGCCCGCGCCGAGGTCACGAAGGTTGAAGTCCGTCTCGCTCGCCAAAACACTCAACGCGTCATGGCCCCCGTCGACGGCAAAATCTTTCGCGTTGTTGCCCGTCAAAATGGAGAACTGCTAAAAGCGGGCGACCAAATCGCCATTCTCGTGCCCAACACGACGCACGACGTCGTCGAACTTTGGATGGACGGCAACGATGTTCCTTTGATCAGCGAAGGGCGCCCCGTAAGGCTTCAGTTTGAAGGTTGGCCCGCCCTGCAGTTCGCAGGCTGGCCGTCGATCGCGGTCGGCACCTTCGGCGGTCACGTGCAACTCGTCGACTCCACCGACAACGGCGCGGGTAAGTTTCGAGTGCTCATCAAGCCCGATCCGAAGGACGAGCCTTGGCCCACGAAGACCTACCTGCGGCAGGGCGTTCGTGCCAACGGTTGGGTGTTGCTCAATCAGGTCCCCCTCGGCTTCGAGCTCTGGCGCCAGTTTAATGGCTTCCCGCCCGTGATCTCCATGACGGAACCCGATACGCCGAAAGACGCATCGAAAACAAGAAAAGATAATAAATGAACTTCGTTCTACTCGCTTTTCTGGCCCTCGACCCCCTGACCCCGGAAGAGGTACTTCGTTCCGTCAATCAGCATTTCCCGCTCCTCGCCGCCGTGATGGAAGAACGCCGCATTGCCGAAGGAGCCCAGTTGTCAGCCAAAGGCGAGTTCGATACGAAGATCAAAGCCAAGGGCGACGTCGAACAATTCGGCTTCTATCGCAATGAAACCTTCAATGCGCTCGTCGAGCAACCGCTCGAAGCGTGGGGCACCGATGTATACGGCGGTTACAAGATTGGCCGCGGCCGCTTCTCGCCCGCGGAAGATAGGGCCGTCACCCTCTCGGGAGGCGAATATCGCGCCGGAATTCGTACCAGTCTCCTCCGCGACCGCGCCATCGACGCTCGCCGAACCGGTCTGCAAACCTCAGCCATCGAACGAGACGTGGCGGAAACGACGGTGGATAAGACCCGCCTGACTTTCTTCAAGGAAGCGCTCAAACAGTACTGGGAATGGGTCGCCGCCGGACAGCAACTGCGAGTGGCGAAAGCGCTGCTCGACCTCGCCGAAGCCCGCAATGAACAAATCGCAGAAACCGTTCGCCTGGGCAGCGTAGCGCCCATTGAACTCACCGATAATCGCCAGACGATTCTCCGGCGCCGTGGCGCGGTCGTCGGGGCGCAACGAAATCTTCAGAACCGAGCGATCGAACTCTCCCTGTTTCTTCGGGCACCGGATGGCTCGCCCGTTCAGGTCGGGCCGGATCGCCTCCCTACCATCCCCGAGCCGCCCGGAGACCTCGAAGAGGCGCGCATTCGCGAGGATCTCGCCTTTGCCATCCAGCAGCGGCCCGAAGTCCGTAGCCTCCTCCTGAAGCGCCAGCAGCAGCAGGCCGAAGTCCGTTTCTCCGGCAACCAAATCGCCCCCCAACTCGACTTCTTCTTTCAGTATTCGAAGGATACCGGAGCCGGTTCTCGCACCAAAGTCGGCGACAACGTCGAGTCCGGATTCATCTTCGAGCTTCCCGCTCAGCGCCGCAAAGCCATCGGCAAAAATGTCCAGCAGACCGCCAAACTGGCCCAGCTAGAGTCCGAACTCCGCTACTCCCGCGACCGGGTCGTCGCCGACGTTCAGGACGCCGTCAGCGCCGTCCGAGCCGCCTTTGAGACGCTCGCCGTAGTCCGCAACGAAGTCCTTACCGCCAAGCAACTCGAAGAGGCGGAGCGCGCCCGTTTCGACCTCGGCGACTCCACCCAGTTCTTCGTCAACCTTCGCGAACTCGCAACCGCCGACGCCCAGTTTCGCGAAATAAAAGCCCAAAGTGACTACTTCAAAGCCTTCGCCGAATATGATGGCTCGACGACGCGCATCTTCTCGCGATATGCTTTGGTGAAGCCATGATTACTCGCCGCCATCTCCTCGCCTCCGTCGCGCCCGTCGCCCTCGCCGCTAATCTGAAGCCTCGGCTTCGGCCTGCCCTGTGCGCTTACTCCTTCCGCGAAGAACTCAAGAGCGGAAAGTTGAAGTATGAAGATCTCCTTCGCATCGCCGCCGAGAACGATCTCGACGGCGTTGACATGACCGTCTACTGGTTTCCCAACACCGAAAATAGCTTCCTGATTCCGCTCAAGCGCGCCGCCTACAAGGCGGGCATCGAGATATATTCCATCTCCATCCGCAGCGAACTCACGAAGCCCGCCGGCCCCGCTCGCAATGAGCAGACGGAGAATTTGATCAAGTGGATCGACGTTGCCGCCAAGCTCGGCGCCGGTCACATCCGCGTCTTTGGCGGAGCCGTGCCGAAGGGTGCCGCGGAAGCCGACGCCGCCAACTGGGTGGCCGAAATTCTCGCTCCGGCGGCGGTTTACGCCGGCCAGCACGGCGTCATCCTGGGCCTCGAAAACCACGGCGGAATCACCGACAAAGCCGAAAACATCATCAAGATTGTCAAGCAGGTCAACAGCCCCTGGGTCGGCATCAATCTCGACACAGCCAACTTTAAAACCCGCGTCTACGAGCAGATTGAAATGATTGCTCCCCACGCGGTCAACGTCCAGGTGAAGGCTATGGTCACCGACGAAAAGGGCCCCGCCGAATCGGACTGGAACCGCGTCGCCAAAATGCTCGTCGCCAATAACTATCGCGGCTATCTTGCCCTTGAATACGAGGAAAAGGCCGACGCTCTCACGTCGACCCCGCCTCTGTTCAAGAAACTCCGCGACGTTTGCGCTAAGTTCTCTTAGTCGACGACTCTTCCGGTAACCACGACGAAGAACGGCGTCCCCGACGAGTCCAAACTCGATTTGCCAATTACGATCTTTTGTCCCTCTCGGAAGTCCACGTCCGTGGTAAGGCCCATGTCAAGGTATTGGCTGCCGATCAGGATTTTCGTCCCGAATCGAAGTCGGCTTAGTTTGATGGAATGTGCCTTTTCAGATCCCTGGACAAGCACCTCATCAAAGCGTAGGTAGTATTGATTCGGATTATTCCCCTGCGCCTTTCCCATCATTCCGGTTGCCTCGCCGCGCATGCCGTCGCGGGCC
>JANODS010000747.1:0-1835 GCA_031412835.1 Acidobacteriota bacterium
CCAGATGTCGAGCCAATGCCGCCCCCAGCGTTCGGCGTAACGCGGGCTCGCCAGCAGCGAATCGACCACCTGCTCGTACTGCCCACCCTCCTCAAAACTCTTGATCTGCTCCGGCGTCGGAGGCAGCCCGATCAAATCGAGATAGACCCGCCGCAGGAGCGTCCGCTTGTCCGCCTCGCCGACAGGCTTCACGCCCCGCTTCGCCCGACCCGCCTCGACCAACTCATCAATCGAGTTCCCCGCCCCTTTGGTCGGCACGCGAAAAGCCCAATGCTTTGACGCGTCGCTGATCAACTCCGCATCGGGGTCGACGGCCGATGTCCCGTAAGGCACCCCGGCCTTCACCCATTCTTCGAAAATCTGAATCTCCGCCGCGCTCAGCTTTTTGCCTTTGAAGGGCATCCCCGGCTCGGTGATATGTGCGACGACTTTGTACAGCGGCGAATCCGGCGGGTTCCCGAGAGTGACCACCGGCCCATGCTCGCTCCCCAGCAGCAGCGCCTCCCGAGTCGAGAGGTCCAGCCCGCCCTGTTTCACTTTCGGGTTGTGACAGCCGAGGCACTTCGCGTTGACGAGCGCCACTGCGGGGCTCGGCTCCGCGTGTAGCAAGCCAATCGATCCCAATAGACCAAGGCACCAACGGAACGTCATAACTTCAGCCTACGCCAAAACGAAACAATTCGATCCGGCCCGTCCAGCCCAGAGGACGGCTTTAGACTGAGACCATGCGCATACTCCTTACCTTTGTGTTGCTCGGACTACCTCTCGGACAGCTTCTGGCGTGCTCGTGCGCTGGCAGCGGACCTCCGTGCCACGCCGCGGGACAGTCCAGCGCTGTGTTCATCGGAACGGTTCTCGCACTTTCGGATCCCGTCGGTCGGTTCCTTCCCGGCGCGCCGTCATCATCTTCTCGTCCCGTGCGCGTCGTTCGCATGCGGGTGCGGGACGTGCTCAGCGGCATCCCCTCGAAGCAAACAGAAGTTGAGATCGTTACCGGCCAAGGCGGCGGCGACTGCGGCTATGCGTTCCACACTGGTTCGGAGTACGTCGTCTATGCCTATACGGATTCCGAGGGTCGGCTGGCTACTGGCATCTGCTCACGGACCCGGCCGCTCGATCAAGCGATGGAGGACGTCGCCTATTTCCACAAAATGGCGCAGGAGCCAGCTACCGGTAAGCTTCGCGTGCTCGCCGGTAAGCCGGGCGTAACCATCCTTGTCGAGGGCCTGGACGGTCGCCAATCGGCGCGGAGCGATGTCGCTGGTGACGCCATGTTTCCCCATTTGCCACCCGGCGAATACTCCATCCATCAGGAATCGGATGGCACGTTGCCGAGCGATCCGAAGGTCAAGATCAACGCCAAGGGCTGCCTCGATGTGACCCTGTTCCGGTTCTTGGAACTGGCTGGCCGGGTCACCACGATCGATGGAAGGCCCGCTGGCCGAACCGAAGTGGAACTCGGCTCAGCCCGCGGTTCGGAAGGCAGCACCATGACCGATCAGGAGGGGCGATACGCGTTGCGCACCGCGCGACCGGGGACCTACCAGTTGGGCGTGAACCTAACGCATTCCGCTACGCGGGAGACCCCCTATCCACGTTGGTTCTTTCCGGGAACAGACTCGCCATCGGCGGCGGCGAATATAGAATTTTCGGGAAGGCCGGAAAGTCGGATCTATGACTTTATCCTGCCGCAGCGCCTGAAAGAGCGAGAACTGGAAGGGTCCGCGGCGATGGCCGATGGTCGTCCAGCACCCGTCGTTCGCCTATTCGTCTTGGACAGCTCCCAAGCCGTCGTGGCGCAAGAAACAGCCGATCCCAACGGCCACTTCAGCCTG
>JANODS010000748.1:0-1920 GCA_031412835.1 Acidobacteriota bacterium
AACAACTCGCCCCATGTCAGCCGGTTGGATCGGGCGAGGAACCGGAGAGTCCTTCTCCAATCCCAGGTGCGTCCGGTTTCGATGATAGTAGTCCACGAAACCTTGCAGGTGACGGTACAAGCTCCATTCGCCGAACACGATCACGTGGTCCAGGCACTCGCGGCGGATGGTGCCGATGACCCGTTCCAAATAAGCTCGCTGCCAGGGGGAACGCGGTGCCGACAGCACCTGGTTGATACCCGTGGCTTTGATCTTATCCACGACATCTTTCCCGAAGATCCGGTCGCGATCACGTAGCAAATAACGGGGCGCGGTATCCCAGGGAAAGGCCTCCCGGAGTTGCTGGGCCGTCCACTCCGCGGTGGGATGGGCGGTCACGGCAAAGTGAAGAATCCGGCGGCGGTCGTGTGCCAGCACCAGAAAGACATACAGCACCTGGAATCGAATCGTCGGCACCGTAAAGAAGTCGACCGACACCATGGTCTTGACGTGATTTTCGAGGAAGGTCCGCCACGTCTGCGATGGCGGCTTACGGTGGCGGACCATGTACTTGCTGACGCTCGTTTCGCCGATAGCAAAGCCAAGCTTGAGCAGTTCGCCATGAATCCGCGGTGCACCCCAAAGAGGGTTGTCGCGGTTCATCGCACGAATCAACGATCGGACGTCCGCCGGGACAGCCGGTCGCCCCGGCTTCCCCGCCGAATCTTCCACGTCCAGAAGAAGCCAAAGCCCTTGCGATGCCAGCCGATCACCGTCTCCGGCTTGATAATGATGGCGCTCGGTTGCCAATCCGTCCAAGCCGCCGACAACCAGACCCACAGCAATCGATCAGCAGTCGTCATCTTCGGCCGCTTCACCGACCGCTGAAGAACACCAAGTTGGTGACGAAGGGCCAGAATCTCAAGCTGAAGCGCCGTACGATGGCGAAAGAACGCCATGAATGCCGCCGCGAGCACCACCAACGGAGGCGAACAAGGGAATCGAAGGAAGAAAGGCACCCCCCCATTTATCAGCAACTTCGAGGTTTGCGAGAACCACAGTCAGCCAGATCCCCGCCCGTCAAGGGCAAGCCCTCCGGGTGCGCTCCGCGCTGCCTGGACTGGCTCTGGTCCGCCGGGAACCTAGTCCAGGCCAAAACCAAAATTCTTCCTGAACATGACATGAATCGGGACAGCGGCGCCGAAGGCAGCTTGGATCCCACGAATAAGCGAATCCTCGTTAGTTTCTATGTGGTATCAGCTACGGCTCAAATCCGCACGCTTAGTCCGAGGCAGCTCCCGACGAATCATGACCCTGCGGCACCAACCCAGAGATACCAGAGTAATCTATCGTCGCTTAAACCTCGATGCTGCCTTCGGCTCCGCTGTCTCAAACTGCCAACCCACAGACAAATGCCTCGCGCCCTCGTAGGCGGGAGGCACTTGAAACAGCCAAGAAACGAACTGTTAGCACCCGTTGAGGGCATCGAAAAGTCGTTTCATATCAGAAATTCAGTACCGCTCCCACCTGCATCAGTCGAGATCCCCTGGTACCCAGAAGCCGACCAAAGAAAGCATCGTTACGGCTCGTGCGCAGTCCGGAAAGATTCGTGTGGTTAAGCGCGTTGAACATGTCTGCCCGGAACTGGAGCCGCATCCTCTCTCGAAGCGGGATCGCGAACGCCTTCGCGAGACTGAAATCCAGATTCCACAGGCCCGGCTCCCGAATCGACCCGCGGCCCACGTTGCCGGGGCGGATAGGCGCTCCGGAGGCACTCGAGACGGGAATGAGCGAGAACACAGCCGGATTTAGATACTGGAGCGTATCGCGATATTTGTCCAACTTCACTGGCCCGCCTCCTACATATTCCCCCCGCTGCCCCGGAATGGAGGATGTCTGCGTCACGGTCACGGGCAGCCCGGTGTTGGCCCGGAAAATGCC
>JANODS010000749.1:0-1347 GCA_031412835.1 Acidobacteriota bacterium
AAGAAATCAAAGCCACCACCGAAGCCGAAGTCCTCGTCATAACACTCCCCCCCAACCAACCCATCGACTGGGCCGCGCTCTCCCGTCTCCGCCAACCCATCGTCTTGAAAGGTCTGCTCCGCCCCGCCGACGCCGAAATCGCCATTGCCCGCGGCATCCGTGGCCTCATCCTCTCCGCCTATGGAACTCCCCATTCCTCCATCGCCCTCCTCCCCGCCATCGTCAAAGTCGTCCAACAACGCGTCCCTGTCCTCGTCGATGGAAGCTTTCGCCGAGGTACCGACATCCTCAAGGCGCTCGTCCTCGGGGCCTCCGCCGTCGTCGTTACCCGTCCGCCTCTTTGGGGCCTGGCCGCCTATGGAGCCGACGGAGTCCAGGCCGTGATGGAGCTGCTCCAGTCCGAACTGGCCCGGAATATGATCATGATCGGAGCCGTCACGCCGCGGCAACTTCAGCCCGACATGCTCCGCCCGCCGCTCAAGGCAGCAGCTTCACAATCGCGCTAACCACCTGCTCAGCCAGCGCCGCGCTCCCTTGATCGTTGAAGTGAACGCCGTCCGGCGCATGATACTCCGGATGATCCTGAATCAACCCGAATAAGTCATTCACAGGAAGCTTCTCCCGCTTCGCGAACTCGATCACTAACTCATTCCGCCGCACCATCCGCTCCGTTTTTGGCAGCACTTTCTCTAAGTTGTTTCGCTCCCGTACGTCGGTCGTCGTGCACAGTACAATTCGCGCCCCGGGCGCATCGCGGCGCAGCCGCGCCAACATCGGCGGAAGCGCCGCCGCATAGGCTTCTTCGCTATACCCGTCGCCGTGCATCCCGTTGTTGAAATGGATAATGTCGAATTGTTGTTCCCTCAGCACCAACCCCACCTGCTCCAGCAGCGCCGGGTCCCCCAGGCTCTTCGAAGTCGCCAAACGAGCCACGTAAGCCTTCCCCTTCAGCCCCGCTTCCACCTGCTTCCCATAGCCCCGCGTAATCGAGTCCCCCACCAGTAAGACCCTCGGCAACCCCCGTTCGTTCGTATCCGGAATCCAGACGTCGAGCCACTCAATCTTCTCTCGCGAGATCTGCCCCGCCGCCGAAAAGCTCAAAATCACCAGCGTCAAAAGCCCACTCGAAAGTCGTTGCCAATTCATAAGAACCCCGCGAACTATCCCTTCATCGGCCCCATCACAACAAGCGTGTTGCGCCCCTCAAAGCCCGTGGCAATATCGGCACTGCGCGTTCCATAACTTGCTAAACTTTTTTACCATATGCGATCTCTCCTTTGCGCTCTCACCCTTGCCGTCTGCCTCAACGCCCAACCCGTTAAGTCAAAGCGAGCGGATGTCGATCGC
>JANODS010000750.1:0-10336 GCA_031412835.1 Acidobacteriota bacterium
ACAGCGGCCACGCCCCGCTCGCCGAGCGCCTCGCGATGAAGGGAGCGGCGTTCGCGATGTCCAAGGCCAGCCGCCTCAGCCTCGCCCACGCCTTCGCCCGCCTCGGCCAATGGCCTTTCAACGACGATGGCAAACTCGACAACCTCCCCGGCCTCCTCGCCGGCTGGACCGAGTTCCGCGACCTCGACGCCATCCCCTCCCAATCCTTCCGCGAATGGTGGTCCAAGCGATGAATTCTAGGGAAGCGGTCCTCGCCAATATTCGAGCCGCCCAAGGCGGCCCCGCCGACCAATCCATCCCCCGGCTCTACTCCGCCGCCGTTGACCTCTCCCCCGCCGACGTCGTCGAACAGTTCGCCGACCGCCTCCACGACTACAACGCCACCGTCCACCACTGCACGGTCGAAGCGATCCCATCCACCATCGCCGGCATCCTCGCCACCCGCCAAAAATCCGGCCTTCTCATCCCCACCGGCCTGCCGCCAGAATGGCTCCCCGCCGGCTACACCTTCCGCCGCGACGAAGGCCTCTCCTACGCCGATCTCGACGCAAGCGAAGGAGTCCTCACCGCCTGCGACGTCGCCATCGCCCTCACCGGAACCATTGTCATCGCCCACTCTCCCGCCCAGGGACGCCGCGCGTTGACCCTCGTCCCGGACTACCACCTCTGCGTCGTCCGCCTCTCTCAACTCGTCGCCACCGTCCCCGAAGGCATGCGCCGCATGGCCGCCCTGCTGCCCGCTCCGCTCACGACGATCTCCGGCCCCTCGGCCACCTCCGACATTGAGATGATCCGCGTCAAAGGCGTCCACGGCCCCCGTACCCTCGAAGTGATCCTAGTCGAATGAACACCGAACTCCGC
The DNA here is from genome assembly GCA_031412835.1 of Acidobacteriota bacterium. Lineage (GTDB taxonomy): Bacteria > Acidobacteriota > Terriglobia > Bryobacterales > Bryobacteraceae. The sequence goes on from JANODS010000750.1 coordinate 862, forward strand.
TACTCCCACCGCTGGGTGCACTGGTACGTAGTCCTTGTCATCGCGCTTGTTCTCTCCCCGTTTATCGGCGTAGCCCTCTACTGTGCCGTCACTCCCGAGCCTTGGCCCGAAGCCGCCCGCATCGCCATTCCCATCGCACTTCCGGCCTTTTACTTAATCCTCCAATTCGCCTTCAATCGGCGCTACGTCACCATAACTCCCGACGGCGTGCGCGTCACGAACGGCCCCTTCCCCGGCGGAATTCGGCTGCGCCTTCGGAGGGACCAGATCGCCAACTGCTACCTCCGCCAGGTCGTCGACTTTGCCGAAGGGCGCGAAGTGGACCGCTACTTCGTCGTCGGGGTCCAGACCACGGGGTCGAAGATCCAAGACGTCTCAGGGAGATTCGGTACCGAGATGGAGGCTCGAGAAGAGGCCTACAAAATCCGGGGCATTCTGAACGCTCACCCTTCGGCGGCAGCTGTCCAGGTCGCCCCCGCGACCGGTTCGCCGTTCGTTAGCTCGTGGAGATTCGTTGTCGTCATGTGGGCCTTGGTCTTTCTGCTGGCCACTATCGCCGGTGGGGTCTGGGAGAACGATCATTCAACTTGGCGACCGACGCCGCGACCAAGAGGCACTCCGCCGCTAATCCAATAATGACCTTCCCCCTCCGCTACTCCACCCGCTCGGCACCCTGGTAGTTCGGCGTCATCCGCCATCGGAATCGACATCACGATCCCCGCCACCTACCTCCTCCTCCTCCAACTCGCTTGCAACTTCCGCCCCGTCGATGTCGATCCAGACCGCATCCGCGTCTCCCACGGCCCCGTGCCAGAATGGCTTCCAGCACCGTCTCCCGCTCCCAACTCCATCGCCAATATCTCCAGCAGGTGGTCCAAAGCTTGAAGCGCCGACGCTACGCCGACTACTATGTCGCTGGTGTCGTCACCAAACAGTCCGATGAGGCAGTCGCCACTGCCCGACAGTGCGCCGCGGTGCTGAACTCGCCCCCCTCGAAATCCAGGGGGAGCAGCCCACCCCCTTACGAGCCCGCTCTTCCTGGCGGCTCGCCCTTTTCCTCGCCGGTGCCTACTGGGAACTCACCCGCAACCACCGCAGCGCCGACCCCAGAAAGCTCGAAATACCCTTGTAATCCAGCATCTCCGCCGGTGCCGTCTCCAGCACCCCTCTCACCAGCGCCCGCTGCTCCAAACTAAGCGTACCCAACGCCTGCTGGTATGTGTGCAGCGCAAACAGCACACACCCCGATTCCGGCAGCGCCGTCAACGTCTGCCGCTCCACCCGTAGATAGCACCGCTCCCCCGCGTTCTCCGCCGTCACTTCCAGGCACCGCTCCCGCAGCCATCCGCTCCACCGCGAACTCAAGTCCAATTGGTTAGTCGGCTTCACGCTCCAGTTCAATCGGCCCACCGGCCGCCCCGGCTTCAGCCGTTCTAGCAAGCTTCGCGTCGGCGGTCCCAACTTCTCCGCATAACCCGGCACCGGCGCATGAACGTCCAGCAACGGCTTCCCCAGCTTGTCGTCCAGGCACCAACCATTCGCAAAGCACAAGTGGCCCGCGATCAACTCCTGCCCCCCGTCCGCCCGCAGAATCAGCAAGTCCTCCGCCACCGTCCGCCCCATCACTGCCAACGTTTCCCCTGCCAGCCCCAGCACCTGCCCCACCTCTCTCTGCGCCTGCTCCGACCCCCCCAACGCCTGGTCGTAGTATCCCGGCATCTCCCTGCATAACTCGGCCTTCAGCGCCAACTCCGCGTCCGTCTCGCCATCCCGCTCGATCACGGACTCGCCAGCTCCCAGGGGCGTCAGTCCCATCTTCAACGAGTACTGCGGGACCAGGAAAGGAAAATAGAGAGTCGGGACCATAAGCGGCGCGTCTTATTGATGGTAGACTACGCTTTTACCCCTTATGCGCGTCCATTTGGTAAATCCGAGTGATATGGCTTTCGGCACGGCCGTCATCACACCCCGTTGGTTGTACGTTTTGGCTGCCGCGACGCCCGAAGAGTTCGGAGACCCCATCATCTGGGACGAAACTCTCGAACACCTGGATCCTTCCAAAATCGAACCCGGCGACGTCGTCGGCATCGGCATCCATACCGGAAATGCTCTCCGTGGCTACGAAGTGGGTCGCATGGCCCGCGAGCGCGGTGCGTGGGTCGTCTATGGCGGTATCCACTCCACCCTTTACCCCGAAGAAATCCTCGAGCGCGGCTCTGCCCACGTCGCCGTAAAAGGCGATGGAGACTTGATCTGGGCCAAAGCTATCCGCGATTGCGTCAAAGGCTCGCCCGAACGCATCTACGATGGCGGCAAAGTCCCCGCCGAACACTTCATGCCCGCTCGCTGGGACCTGCTCCCGAAAGACGCCTACATGTGGGCCTCCGTCCAAACCGTTCGCGGCTGCCCCAAACACTGCTCCTTCTGCTCCGTCTGGCGCACCGACGGCCAAAAGCCCCGTCAGCGGACCTCCGACGTCATCCTGGACGAAATCGTCCAACTCCGCCGCCTCGGCTTCCGCTTCATCGCCCTTGCCGACGATAACTTCTATCCCGTCAGCTTCACCGACATCAAACTCGCCGAACGCCAGGGCAACGCCGAAAAGGTAGCCAACTACCACGCTATCCGCGAAGAGCGCTTCGAACTCATGGCCCGCCTCGCGGAACTCCCCAGCGACATGAACTTCTTCACCCAAATCACCATGGAGGCCGCCGAGGATATACCCTTCCTCGCTGCCATGAAGAAGGCCCGCATCCGCGGCGCGCTCGTCGGTGTCGAAGCCGTCACCCCCGAAGGGCTTAAAGAAGTTTACAAGGACTTTAACTACGCCGGCGAGGAACTCGTCACCCGGCTCAAAGCCTTCCGCGAAAACGGCGTCCACGTCCTCGGCTCCTTCATCTTCGGGCTCGCCTCGGATCGCGAACTCACCTTCGAAGCAACTCAGGCCCTCGCCCGGCGTAGCCAGATTACCTTCGCCCAGTTCGTCATGTTAACCCCCTTCCCGGGCACCGTCGACTTCGAAAAGTGGGAGAAAGCCCAAGGCCCCAATCCGCCCTTGGTCGAAGGCATCCCCATCACCCGCTACTGGCTCATCCCGCCGCATAAACGGCCCCGGATGTTTATGCCCCACCCCACCATGAGTTCGGAAGAACTCCGTGAACGCACCCAAGGCGTCTGGGACGAATTCTACAGCTTCAAAGCCATTTGGCAGCGCGCTTCTTGTACTCCGAACCTCCGCGCTCGGCTCGCGTTTATTCTTATCTCGAAGCTCTATCGCCAAATGTATGCCTCCACGGGCATCTCCGCCGATAGCGCCCGCCGCACCAAGGCCAACAACTGGGCCCGATGGTTGATGATCCCCCTGCGGATGCTCTTCAAGGCCAAGCCCATGCCCGAGTTGCAAATCCCCGGGCGTCGTCCGAAACCTCAGCTTTCGGCCGATCCTCTGCGGGTGATTTCGTAGCTTCCACGTGACCCTGCCGGACCTGTTCGACCTCTCTTTCGTTGGCCGCCGCCTCGAACCAGCGCTCGAATGGGACCGGCTCTACACCTTCGGCGAGGTGGATGACCGTGTTGGGCGCATGGCTCACCTTCTCGCCGACCGTGGTCTCTCTTTCGGAGACCGCCTTTGCGTTTTCCTCCCCAACTGTCTCGAGTTCATCGACCTCTACCTAGCCGCTACCCGTCTCGGCATCATCTTCGTCCCCGTCAACGTCCTCTACCGCGACCGCGAAATCCGCCACATCCTCGCCGACGCCGAACCGGCTGCGCTCATCACCTCCCAGGATCTCCTCCCCCACGTTCCTCCTACCGCGCCTGTCCTCCTCCTCGAAGATATCCGCCGCGCCGTCGATGCCTATCCCACCACCCGCCGCGTAGCCGTCACCGACGGCGAAACCCCCGCCGCCATCGTCTATACCTCCGGCACCACCGGTGCCTCGAAAGGTGCCGTCCTCACCCATAACAACTTCCTCGCCAACGCCCTCAATGTCGTCACCTGCTGGCGGATCACCGCCGCCGACCGTCTGCTGCTCACCCTGCCCCTCTTCCACGTCCACGGCCTCGGTAACGGCATCCACGCCTGGCTCGCCAGCGGCTGCCTCCTCCGCCTCACGGAACGCTTCGCCCATGACCAGGCAGCCGCCTGGATGCAAGCGTTCTCCCCCACCGTTTTCTTCGGTGTCCCCACCATGTACGTCCGCATGCTCGATTGGCCCGCCGCCGTCGCCCGCCCCATCGGCGAACGCATGCGTCTCTTCGTCTCCGGCTCCGCCCCGCTGCCCGCCCAGGTCCTCGAAGATTTTCGCGCCCTCTACGGCCACACCATTCTCGAGCGCTACGGCATGAGCGAAACGCTCATGAACCTATCGAACCCGCTTTACGGCGAACGCCGCCCCGGCTCCATCGGCCTGCCGTTCCCCGGCGTGGTCGTCGAGAATCGCAACCCCGCCGGCGAAATCGCGGCTGACGGAGAGGTCGGCGAACTCTTCCTTCGCGGCCCCAACCTCTTCGCCGGCTACTGGCGTAAGCCCCATCTGTTCACTGCCGGAAGCTGGTTCCAAACCGGCGATATCGCCGTCCGCTCCGCCGATGGATACTACACCCTCCAAGGCCGCCGCAGCGATCTCATTATCTCGGGCGGCTTCAACATCTACCCCCGCGAAATCGAAGAGTTCCTCGCCGAACAGCCCGGCGTCGAAGAAATTGCCGTCACCGGCGTCCCCGACCCGCGCCGCGGCGAAGTCCCCGTCGCCTATCTCGTCGGAACTTTCGACCCCGCCCAACTTGCCGAAGCATGCCGCGCCAACCTAGCCTCGTTCAAAATCCCCCGCGCCTTCGTCCCCGTCGAAAAGCTCCCCCGCACCGCGCTCGGCAAGGTCCAAAAGCATCTACTTCCCAAGTGGGAACCCATGTCGTGAACCCGCCTGGATCTGCCCCTCGGCAAAATCTTGTTTCCCCGCGACCGAGGTAATTCAGTAACCCAAAGTTTATTGAATTGGTGCGCCCGGAAGGATTCGAACCTCCGGCCTTTTGGTTCGTAGCCAAACGCTCTATCCAGCTGAGCTACGAGCGCACATCGTCGTAACGAAAACCAGTTTAGCACGCCAGAGGGGCTTTGGGAGCCCTCAGCCGACATTTTTTTCACTCGGCTATCCGGCCATCCTCGCGTAACCGCAACGTCCGACCGCCCCATTCCACCGTGTTCCCCCAAAGACCATTCACCCAGATCGCCGCCCCCCACACATCCCGGAACGGCACCAACCCCATCAGCCAAAGCACGTTCTTATCCTGTAAACCCACCAGCCCCGCCACCACCGCCACGTTAATCCGCATCGCGATCAACAGCAGCGCCATCCCCCAATTCCCCGTCGCCAGCGCCCCCAACGCCCACACCGTCGCGAAGGTCACCGGCATCCCCAGATACCCTATCACCCCACCCCGCGAAACTCGAATCGTCCGCGCCCAGCGCAACTGGTGCCGGTGGGCCGCCGCCCAAGTCTTCGCGCCTAAACTCGTCTCGACGACCGCCGTGCTCAAGTGGATCCGCTTGCCCAACTTACTCACTTCCAGCCCCAACTGGTAGTCGTCCGCAATCTTGTCCGCCAAAATCTCGAACCCACCCAACGCCTCTAAATCCGCCCGCCGCAGCATCAGCGTCGACCCCATCGCAAACTCAGCCACGCCCACGAGTGGCGCCACCAAGGCACTCGGCGCAAAATCCGTCGCCACGCCCAACGCTTCCATCATCCCCGGCACGTGCTCCGCGCGCCCACGATACAACGCCGTCACGAGCCCCACGCCAGGCTGCTCCAGCCCCCCCAGTATCGTTCTCAGGTACTTCGGCGGCGCTAGGATGTCCCCGTCGTTCACCAGCAGCACCTCGTACTGCGCCGCCTTCGCCAAATCGATCAAGGCCCCTACTTTTCGGTTCGGCGAAATCGTCTCCCGTTCCAGCAGCCGGATTCGCCGGTCTGGAAACTCGGCGATCAATCTCCGAATCTCCGGAATCGCTGGGTCCTCTGGACTCGCCACCGAAAACAGAATCTCAAAGTGCGGGTAGTCCTGCGTCGCGTGCGACCGGATCGCCGCATAGAACCCCGGATCGGTCCCGTAAACCGGCTTCAAAATCGAAATCGGCGGAAACGCCGTCGGCTCCGGATCGGTCTGGAAAAGTCGCTTAATGCTGGCAAACAAAGCGATCAATTGATAGGCCAGCGGAACCAGGAAAACATACTCCATCACAGCGCGATCAGGTAAACGCCGCAAGTCACGAGCGCCGTGCCCGCCCAGCGCATGGCCGTTACCTTCTCCTTCAGCAGCAATCGCGCCAGGATCGTTTCGGCCACCAAACTCAACGCTGTTGCCGGTACCGCAAAGCTCAAATCCGCCACCTGCAGTAGCGCCAGAAAAGCGTAGAACGAGATCGCCAGAAAGACGACCGACGCGATCAGCGGCATCTTCGACAGCAGCGTCTTCAGCAAATGGCCGATCCCAAAATTGGTCACCTCCCCCTGCCGCTTCATCTCCCAGCTTTGCAGCAGGTCGCTGGCCACGGTCGATACCACGATAATCGCCACATAGATCCAGGCGTTCATCGTTCCGTCTTCGGTGCCGTCAGGCCCACGAGCACCGTGCCGCCGACGATGCACACCGTCCCCGCCCATCGCAGCGCGCTGATCTTTTCGTCCAGAAACACAGCCCCCATAATGGCATTCAAGACAAAGCCGACGGAGGTCACCGGAATTACGTAGCTTAAATCCGCCCAGCTTAGCAGCGCCATCCGCGACAGCACCCAGCCTGCCAGCAGGCCAATCCCGACGAGCACCCAAGGATTGAACACCACCAGGACAAACGAAAGGGGGCTGCCGTCGAGCGCAGCCCCGTGTTTCATGCCCCAACTGAGCGCAAAATTCCCCAGCACATTCGTCACGACGACGATGGCGGCGAACAGTCGCGTCTTCCGGACCAGCCGATTACTTGACACCGGCGAGCGAGGCTTCTTTCTGTTCCTTGACGAACTGCTTCCGCTTGCTCCGCAGCGCCATATATTCCCGTGCTTCCTTGTAGAGCCGCTTGCGTTCGGTCGAGTCGAAAATTGACTTCCGCACAATCCGCCAAGCCGCTTTCGGCCGGAAGTAATACTCGCTGTAGAACCGTTCCACCGATTCCACCAACTCGCCCCGATCAAGACCAGGGTAGATGATGTTCGGCAACTGGTGACCCTTCTCGTCCGTCATCGCGTCCAGCGTGATCAGGTTGTTCTTCTTCACATAGTCGAAGAACTCAGTGCCTGGATAAGGATGCGCCAGCGAAACCTGAATGGTCTCGCAGTCCAATTCCTTGGCGAAGTTGATCGTGTTCCGGATTGAATCCCGCGTCTCACCGGGCAGGCCCACGATGAAGTCGGCGTGAATCGTCAGCCCCAGTTTATGGGCGTTGGCGGTGAAGCGACGCGCCATATCGATCGTCGCGCCCTTCTTGATATTCTTCAGAATCTGCTGATCGCCCGACTCGTAGCCGACGATCATCAGTCTACCGCCGGCGTCTTTCATCGCCTTCAGGGTGTCGAAATCGGTCGTGACGCGGGAGGTGCAGGACCACGTAATTCCGACCTTTCCCAACTCATTGCAAAGGGCAATCGTCCGCGCCTTCTGGTAGTTGAACGTGTCGTCGTCGAAGAAGACTTCCTTCAAGCCGGGGAAGTTGTCCTTCACCCAACGGACCTCATTGACGACATCATCGACTGAGCGCAACCGCCACCGATGACCCGAATGCGTCTGCGGCCAGAGGCAGAACGTGCACTGCGCCGGGCAGCCCCGCGACGTGTACAACGCCACGTACGGGTTATGCAGAAACGGCACGTTGTACCGGCGGAAATCCAAATCGCGCTTGTAGACCTTCGAAGCCCACGGCAAAGCGTCGAGATTCTCGATCACCGCCCCGTCGGGGTTATGCATGAACGACCCATCGGGGCGTCGGAACGAAACCGACGGAATCTCTTCCAGCGGCGTACCCGTCGCATAGGCCACAATCGCGTGGTCAAACTCTTTCCGGACGATGAAGTCGATCGCCGGAGCGATCCGCAAAGACTTTTCCGGTTCCACGGTAACCGGCGGCCCGACAAAAGCGACTTTCAACTTGGGGTTGAGGTCCTTCATCATCTCGGCCATATGCACGTCGACGTGGAAACCCGGCGTCGAGGTGAACAGAACCAATAGCTCAAACTCTTTAGCCATTTCGACCGTTTGTTCGATCGAAATGCCGTGCGGAGGAGCGTCCACCACCTTGCTGTCGGGCAGCATGCCGGCGGGATAGCAGAGCCATACTGGATACCAGTACGACTCAATCTCACGCGTAGCAGGCCAGCGCGAACTGGCACCACCGTCAAATCCTTCAAAAGAAGGAGGATTTAGAAAAAGCGTGCGCATAGAACCTATCCTCTACGTTACGGCAACCGGCACCGGAATAACAACTGTCGTTCAGTAAACGGCGACAACAGGTCAGTGATTGGCTTCTACGGCGACTTCAGCGGGGGGCGGATCGCCACCCGGTTGAAAGTTTGAGTAGTTGATTAAAAGCTCCGCTTTCCCCGCTATCCGCGTCTCAATTACGGACTCGACCCGCGCCGGCAGCGCTACGCCCTGATGGACCGAGTAGTACCGAGTGAAGGTCACCTTCTTCAGAAACACCGGCGATGGCGACTTCGAAAACTCCCCCGCCTCCCGGATCGGCAACGCTAACTCCTCGTCGATCCAGAGCTCGCCCTTGTACAGTCCCACTCGCTTTTTGCGCGGCGCAACTTCATAAACATGCACCCGCCGCCCTTCCTGCTCGGTCATCCGCTTGAACTTGAACTTGTAGTTCTTGTCGTTGATTCCCGAGTCCACCGGCTTCGTGCTGTTCTCCTGCTCCCCCGAAAGATACCGCGCGATTACATGCTTCTTAACCGTATCGTCGCCCGTGATCGATTTCACCGCAAACGCCACGTGCCCGTTTTTGGCCACGTACCGTAAGCCGGTCAAATGGCCCACCTTGCCCAGTTTGGGTAGACGAGCATCGAAATCCATCTCCATCCGCAAATCGCGCGTCCGGTCGGCTTGTCGTCCGTTCGCTTCGAAGTAACGCTGCAAGATGTCTTGGGCGGAAAGTGCGGGAATTAGGACAAGGACGGTGAAAATTAGTCGGAGAACCAAACGCTACCTCAGACAAAAGATACTTTCCCCAGTGTAGCAACCGTCACTCCCGCCCCGGGCGCTATCCTGGAATATGCGATTCCTCGGTGCCGCCAGCCTGCTCTGCCTCTTTGTGCTCGGCTGCATCGTGGCCGGTTGGTGCGGCCTCCATCAGGACGAAGCTCTGTTCCTGAAAGCGATTGACGATCCAGCCAATTGTGCCTTCTCGATGTTCCATGGCAAGCTCGCCCTGATGATCATGGCCTATGTCGGCACTCTCAAGGCGGCGCTCTTCGTCCCCT
>JANODS010000751.1:0-6005 GCA_031412835.1 Acidobacteriota bacterium
TTCAGAAACTGGACGAAAAAGGCCAGCGGTCCCAGAGCGGTGACGGTGGCTTAGGGGTCCCAAACGACTTCAAACTGCCGCCGAAGCTGTCGAGCTTGGAGTCCTCGGCTGGCGGGATAAGGGCCGTTTCGGGTCCACCCGTTGGGTGAGCGCGGCGCGGCGAGAAATAGCCTTCGACCTCCCCATCTGTGCCATCACTTGACGGCTTTGCCAAGCGCCAGACCAATCTCAACTGCCGAAAATAACCTATAGGCGTCTGATTGCCCGCTATTTGGAGGATGGCACCGCTACCGTCGGCAGCGATTCGGCACCCGCTACAACCCGGGGCCCGGGGCGACGTTGAGTTACTGGCGGCCATCGACGAGGCGAATAATACGCTTAGCGGGCCCGCCACACGACGGATCCTGGAGCGTGAGTTCTCCAAGTAAAAACAGCTAGGATATGAGCGCTTGGCGGGTTTTCAGTGGCTCATTTGTACAACTTGCGGAAGCGTCGAGAATACCGAGAGAGGAGATTGGGCTACGAGAAGACCCACAGGCGCCATACCGTACACCCGGGCGACAGCGCAACTAACGGCAAGGGGTGTACCACATAAACACGGTCCACAAGGTGACGCAATGGGAAGTGCTGGGGGCGGCGGGCCAGATCAGTGACCAATGGATGCGGCGCGGATGGTGAAGGTTGCGCCCGTCGCCATGCCACGTGACACGATCAGTTTTTGGTATGGTTAATCCGGTTCGAGTAGAGGTGGTCAATTTCTAGGGAGCGCCAAGGCGGTGATCCGCAAGCTGATCGATTACGGCTACATTGCGCCGGAGCATGCGGGACTATCAGTGCGCGCAGGGCCCACAGCGCGACGACGACTCGCCTTCCCAAACCAACCCAAACCCCCAACAAAAGGAACTGGGCCAGAAAAGTCATTCTCCAAGCTCACTATTCGATTAGAATATGCTTTCTAGTGCTATTGGACTTGTTTGCCCTTTCGCGACCTGACTTCAAATTACTCGGAATGGGACTTCTATAACCACTTCAACCTCAATCGCCTGCCCATTTCGTGAGCCCGGCCGGAACTCCCAGTTCGCTAGATCCTCAGCAGCCTTCTCAGCCAAGGCCGGGTGCCGACCCGGAACCGCGGTGATGGCGCTTATCTTCCCGTCCTTACCGATTACTGCGGCAATCTGCACCCAGCCCTCTCCGCCGACTGCGGCTGCCAGGCTTCCCGCCCGCAGTTTCTTCCGGATGGGCACCGGCGCGCGCATTGACGGGGCCACCATTGAATCGGAGCCCCGCTCGGCGAACCACATCGTCCAGTCAGCGATGTATTCGGGAAGATTGGGTTTGGGTATTACGAGGACATATACAATTCGGTCTCGAAAGCGCGCCTCAATCCCCCGCGGCAGCGTTCGGGCCGAGGGACGAAGGGGCGCTGACATTGTCGAAGCGGCCGGAGGAATGGCCACTTCGAAGGAACGGACAGCCGCATTTGAAGACGGGGCCGTAGGCAACGGAGCCAGCGAAGCCGCCGCCCGAGCGTTGCCGGCTACGGCTACACCAGGAATAGTGGGCCCCTGGCCGGGTGTTCCACCGGATGGCGCACCTACCGTTTCTGCGCGCGAGAAGGCCGCGGGCCGCGAACCCTCTGGTAACGCCGAAATCTTATCCACAGGGTTCAGGCCGATTACCGCTACTGTAACGGCACCTTGCCTTCCCGCTGGGCTGAGCTCCGGGGGAGCGACGAGGCTCTTCCCTTCCCCGCCCGGCAACCCATCGACCTTTGCGGAACGAGGAACATAAGAAGGCCGCCGGGGAAAGGTGCCGGGACCTGCTACCCGATCTATCCCTAGCACCTTAACCTGCGCCGCGGCAATCTCTGGCGGTGCCTCGGCAACCACTCCGGAGACCAGCACCAGTTTTGGCTGGCTCGACAAAACAAAGGTTTTCGGCTGCGGCTTTGCGATGGGCAAATCAGGTATTCCTACAATCGCTGTCTTCTCGGGTTCTACGGACTGCTTGTTTGCCGACGGGGACTCCAAGGGCGTGGCTACGCCCTTGTCTTGTATAACCACCATATTCTGGAGGGGTGTTTCTTTAGGTAGAATTTCCCGTTTATCGGGCTGCCAAACAAGCTGCTTGGCCGTTTCCGCATTACGCTGCTCAACCACAATATTTTCGGCTCGGCTGCGCCTAGTAGCTTGGAAGTCACTTGTTTTGCCAATGGTAGATTCTGGCGAAACTGGAGGCAGCACTGCCGGAACCCGCGCCCAATAAATGATGGGTTCCTTTTTCAGATCAATCACTTCATAAACCTGAACCGCTGTCAACGCTTCCGTCGGCTCCAAGGTCGGCAACAAATACGCTACCGCGTATACGACCGCTGCATGAATCGCCGTCGAGAGAACAAAACTACTCGTCTTTAGCGGCCACCCATTTTTCCAATCTATCTTCATGCGAAGTTTCATCCTGCCGACTCTAAAACAATCGGCAGATCGCTTTATCAATCTGAGTGTAGAGTAGTGGCAACATTTAAAAAAGCTTCTCCTGAAACTCGGTTTTTCCCCACGTTTCGAAATTTGGTGAATCGGCATCGGCCATTGCCGTAGAATGCAATCGGCTCAGCGCTACTTCCTTCTGACTTGCACTGGGAATTCGCGCAAACCAATCCGGCTGTTCCTTTTTGATAGCCGAGAGGTTTTCCCGGATCGCCGTTTCCAACTGTTCCGGGGAATACTTCTCGATGCGCCGTTTCCCTTCCCCCCTGCAAAACGCCTGATACTGCTCCTCCAATTTCATCTGCTGCCACTGAGATTCTGATTGTCGAAGTTCCAGCGCCTCTCTAATCCGCCACCGCTCCGCTGTTTCGACGTGATCCGGAACCATCAGATTCTGTTCCAGCGTCCAGATGATAAACCCGGACGGATTATCTATTTTGGCACGCCCTCGCTTGTCCTGCGCAATGAGGTACTCGGCATACTCGATCTGATCAAATACTGGCTGATGATCCGGAATATCGAGGGCAAGTTGCCTAGCCTTCCTCTCAGATACACCTCGTTGAATCAATTCCGAAACCCAGAGCGGCTGCATCGCTTCCAGTGCTGCGCGCGCTTCGGGGTTCACTAGGCTAAGGCTAGCGAAAGTAGGAAGGCTCAGCAGCCGCTTTCCAGACGATAATACCAACTTAAAATCCTTTCCTCGAACCGCCCTGGTCAGTTCCCATCCGAGAGGTATCCAATGGCTTCTTTAATATTCAGCAACTGACACAAATCAGCATACTTCTTCTCAATGGACTGGCCGCGACTCGCGTAGAACCATACACTCAGGTGCCCGAATAACGCTTTGCTGATGTCCCGCCGTAGACGAAGATACGCATTAAAATCCAGCGGCAGCAAATCGCCCTGATTGAGATTTGTCCACTGCCAATGCGAAATATGGACCTGGTACAAATCCGACCGCGAACCATCCGCCAACTCCTCGCCAACAAGGATTACTCAGCTTTTCCGGTTGACTATTCTGAAGGGACTTTCCGAGGAATTGAATGTTTTGGAGTGAGGAATCCTTGTTTTCTGGCGCTGAGCACTTCTTTTCCACGAAATTACACCATTTAGAGACCGCGATGAGCTATTCAATAGCTACCGGATAGCTACCACACAGCCATCTGTTACCTTTGTCGCACCATAGCGCTTCGATGGCTGCTATTGAGTAGTTATGAGCTACCTGTGGGGTAGCTGTGTGATGAGAAGTTCACGGCAATGTGGTAGCCTATCCATATCTCAATGATCGTTGCCGTTGCAAATCAGAAAGGCGGATGCGGGAAGACCACCATATCAATGAGCCTAGCCGGGGTGTTGGCGTCAGAGGCCGGCCTAAAGGTACTTCTCATTGATGCTGATCCCCAAGCCAGCGCCCAGCAGTGGGCAATGAGGGCGGGAGAAGAGGGGATGGGCTTTGAAGTGATGACCCATCCGCATGAAGACATTCACAAAAAGGCTAGGGAGATGGCCGCCAAGAACTATGACTTGGTCATCATCGACTGCCCGCCGGGCGCGGTGGTGGCTAGTGCGGGCAAGGACAGCCATACGAGTATTTGCCGGATGGCGCTGCTGGCGGCCGATATTGTAGTGGTGCCGGTTCGACCGTCAATGCTCGATTATATCGCCAGCCACCAACTGTTGCCCCTCTTACGAGATGTGAGCTCCTTAAAGGAAAACCAAAAGATATTTATTGTGGTGAATGGAAAGCCGCCCGGTCGCACGCGGTCTGGAACGGAGGCTCTCGCCGTGGCTCGGGATGTATTCCGGCTGGAGGGCGTGGATGTCCAGATTTTACAGACGGAAGTGACAACTCGACAGGCGTTTGTACTGGCACCGACCGTAGGGAAGACAGTCAACACATATGAGCCCGACGGCAAGGCGGCGGGCGAGATCCGCGGAGTGGCAAAGGAGATTGCGAATGCCTTCTAATGACAAGGCGGGCCTGATGCATGCTTTTTCCCGGTTCCGTAAGCCGGAAGATAATGAGGAAGACGAGCGGAAGTTGCTAGGGAGGCTCAGTGAAGCTTCGCCCGCCGAAGCAGTTACCTCCAATACGGCTATCGAAGAAGTGTCGGGTAGCTACCTGGTAGCTAGCGAGAAGAAAGCCCCCGTTGAGCCCGGAAGCGGGTTGGTGCCAAGGCCCCTGTTGCAGCGCGAACCGGAGCGGCAACTTTCGTTTCGCTGTCCGGTATCACTGGCCAACGAGTTGCAAAGAAAGGCTCGCTTCAATCAATTAGAACAGCGGCAGATTATCCAGGAAGGATTGAAGCGGGTTCTGGCGGAGTTGAGCGATCCGCCAGAAGGCTGGCAGGGATAGGTAGCCGCCGAATCTGCAAACTCTCGGCAACGGAATCGTCCCTGATCTGGAGAATTCCAGTTCGGGCGAGCTCCAATAGCGCTAGGAACAATGCTATCTGACGGCTTGGCAGGGCGGCGTGTGTGAACCAAAGGTGAGCAGAGAACCAGACTCCGGCTGGTGCTGTTTGCAACTTAAGGAGGGCCACTTCGCGCATTTCCTCGACCGAACCAGCATCTCCCGGCAACTCATAGAGCGATGACGGCTGTTCCCGCAGCTTTCGGAAGAGGTCGCGAACCGCTTGTGCTTTCTTCCGAATGGTCCAAAGAGAGGCAGTGGGAGGCTCTTCGAGCAGCGACGGGGGGCAACGGTTCCAACTCTGGTTCCCTTCGCCGCTTCGGTCGAGAAGGAACGCTTTGGCCTGATCGAGTTGCGAATCGCTTAGCGCGGTTAGCTCCTGGCGGAGCGCTTGGGCTAGGGCGACCGCCGGATTTGGGAGAGCGGGATCAGCAGGGAGTAGGGAAGCCGCCTTCCATTGAATCAGGCGGGCGGCCATCTCAATCCATTCCATACCATCGTTGACATTTAAGCCTTCGGCTTCCTGCAGATAAGCGAGATACTGAGCGGCGAGCGCCGAGAGAGGCAAATCGGCGATTGAGAGCTCATTTCGTCGAATGATGCCCAACAGAAGGTCCAGAGGCCCTTCATAGTCCGGGAGCTGAACAACGAAGGCTTTCAAGTTGGTTCCAGAGCGGCTGAGGCCTGTGCAAAGCTCTCCGGATCTTGAGCTGCGATGTCCGCAAGGGTGTCGACCATAGCCCAGAAGTCTTCGGGGCGTGTGAAGTCGAAGACGATCCGGCCTGGTGCGAGGTGCACCCCGGGGGGGAGATCAGCGAGGGATTTGCCGTACTGGAATTCGGCTCCGCCTCGGATTTGGTGCTGGTGAGCGACATGTTCGGTCCGGGCGACGGCCAACTTTTGGGCTACCTGCTGGCGCTGGCGCAGAAAAGCGGTGTAGGCCGCCCCGGAGCGAATCTCCTCCAGTTGGGTCAGGAGTGCGGCGCGGGGCAGGGAGAGGGCGTCGTGAAGAAGAATGGCCCCGAACTTATGGAGCAGTCGGATGCTGTCCCGTTCGCTGCAGCCGAAGAGGGCACGGATTTCGTTCCGGCCGAGGGCGTCAG
>JANODS010000752.1:0-5061 GCA_031412835.1 Acidobacteriota bacterium
CGTGAACCGGTTGCTGGGTCGGGAGTTGCAGGCGATAGGAGCAACCCCGGGCCGACATGTCACCACCGCTCGTCGATTGATTCCCCTCGATCTCGGCTGGTGGCTGCTGGATATGCCCGGGCTTCGCGAACTCGCGCTGGACGCGAGCGCGGCAGCGGTCGACGATGCCTTCGCCGATATCAACACCGATGCCTGCCGTTATCGCGACTGTCAGCATCAAAACGAACCCGGATGCGCGGTTCGCGATCAAATTGCCCCGGAACGTTTAGCCAGCTACCAAAAGCTACGCCGCGAGCAAGCCTATGCCGTTCGGAAGGAGGATCCGAACGCCGCCCGCGCGGAAAAGGAGCGGTGGAAGAAAATTCACAAAGCGATGCGGCAGCGCTAGTTTCGCATTCGTTGGTCCAGGTCATCCGCAATCCGGTCGAGGAACTCCGGGTTGCGGATGAGCGTTCGAATCCCGAACTCTTTGTGATGGAGATAGAACAGTTCGACGGCATAAAGCGCCGCGGCGTAGGCGAGCCGGGCATGGTCGGCACCCAGCCGGGACCAGTTTTGGTTCATTTGATGCAACCGAGGTAGTGCACCGTTCATGGCGGCGGCCCTCACTTCGGCGCGCGCTTCCGCCGTCAAAATCTCGCCAGACAATCGCTGCGCCAGCCCTTCATGAAGCCAAGCCGGCCACCTCCCGGTGCCAGCCAAACACGCATGAACTAATTCATGGGCGAAGCGCTTCCTCGTTTCGGCTCCGGCTCCACCGTCTTCAATAACGGCGACCCGGATGCGCCCATCGAACTGCCCTCCGCTCCACTCGGACGCCCCCGTAGCCGTTAAATACGCCTCTCGGCTCTGCGCCGTGGCCGAAAGGCGCTCGGCGGTTTGGCATCCCAGATCGAAGGAGATCCGGCTGAGTTCCTGTTCCAGAACTCCAGAGAGGCCTCGCGCAACTTCCGCCGACATCACCCTCGGCTCAAAACGAAGCGAAAACCGCGTGGATTCCAGGGTCTGGGTGCCTTGATCGGCCGCCGTTTCTCGCTCCGCTTTGGCCAGTAACGCCGCTACGCCGGCATCCGGTCGAATCGCTTGCGCGTCCTTCCAATAGCCGATGGCCTGTTCGGTTCGATTCGCCCGCCAGGCGGCCACCCCGGCCAATCCGAGCAATCCGGCGTTGCGCGGCGCCAGGGCCAATTCCCGTTCGAGCAGGGCCACCGCCTCGCCCGGTCGGTTAGCGGTCAGGAGCTGCGACGCTTGCGAGACGGCGCTGCTTCCCGGCGTCACGCTTAACGGCTGTGCGCCGACGGGGGCATCGAGCGAACGCGCCTGCCGCCGCTCCGCCTCCCAGTTTTCAAGGCCTGCCAGGGCGGCGGCGGGCAGATAGCCAGAGATATCTCCGACGCGAACCGCGTAGCAACCGTTAACTGCAAACCGGACCGTAACCGCGGCCCCCGCGGGCACCCGGGCCACAATTTCATCGCCGTCGTCGCACCCTGTTCGTAACTGCGCTTGGTCCTGGCGTACCGATAGAATTGACGCCGCGAGATAAAAGGCGATGATACCCATACCCGCAGAGTATCCGAAGAGATCCCCTTTGTCCCTCAGGCAAATACCCGACCAAGCTTCCAATTGAAACCTGTGATAGGCTAACCCAGCGCATGACCGAGTCGCCCGACCTCTCCAACCCCGTTGTATCTACCGAGGCCCTGCGTGCGCTCATGCTACAAGCGGATAGCTTGCCAACCGCCCTCGCCTGTGTCGAAGGGGCTGCCGCTCTACTGATTCTGCATTCTGACGGACCGGAATCCGACGAGGCCACCCGTATGCTGACCGAACTCTGTTGGCAGGCTGGCGAACTTGCCCGCCACGCCTACCCGGAGAGCGAACCGATCGCGACCGCTTGGGCGCGGACTCTCTGCCATCTCACCGCGGCCTATGGCTCCCGGGATTTGTTGCCGCAGACGTTTCGCTGCCAGGAGGCCCGCGAAGCAATTGCCGGCCAGTTCGCTGACTCGGAAGGGGTTCAGTATTGGAATGCGCAAGCAAACTTCGAGATGGTTACGCTTCTCGCCCGGCGCGGTTACCTGAAGTCCATTCCGATCTACCTTGACAATCTACGGACGTTCAGCCGTAGTTGGCCCGATCGGCCCGCGTTTTCGTCCTTGTACGCGATGGCCCTTTCGAACGCCGCCGTTGCCCATGCCCAACTGCAACAGCTTCCGCCCGCGCGCGAACAAGTCGACGATCTTCGCCGACTGGCGGATGAAACGCCGGTCGACGAGGTCCGCCAGGCGTACGCTCGCGGCCTGCAACAAGTAGCTTGGTATTGTGGCGAACTGGTAGCCCCAGAGACGCTCCATGGGTGGGCGCTTGAACTCGCGGGCCTGCTGCCAGTGCGAGCCATTCAACGCGAATACGGTTCCCGCGCGGTCGCCGAACTCGGCGTCTACGCCGCCTACTTCGCGCGTCGCGGCGACCTGGAATATTCGGCGGACATCCTGCGGCAGGCTTGCAAATGGATCGACGCCGTGGCGATGGGAGCCGAAGAGCTCCCGATGATCGTCGAGACGTTCCGTGAGGCCGCTTTTGCACTGCGGAATGTAGACCCGGACTTGGCGCGTCTGGCCGAAGCCCGAACGGCTCGACTCCTTGTCTAGTTCACTTGAAACGCCTAGATCACTTGAAACAAGAAGACTTGATTCGAACCCTCGGGCGTCAGTGCGTATTCCCCCGCCGTCAGCGATTCTGTCACCTCTATTCTCGAGATTCCAGGTGCCACCCGCGTTACGGACATGCGAAGAGGTCGCGCCGAATCCTTCCGTTTTTTCGGATTGTCGAAAAAGAACACCTCACGGGCCCCGTTCCTCACCTCGAGCTTGTACAAAGTGAGTTTCTCCGCCTCAATCGATTTGGCTTCGAATAGAAATGTAGGCTCCGCCATTGGCGTCCGCGTCGTCGATGCCGCTCCGGCGGAAACATACGCCGTTCCGTCTTTGCGCTTTTCCTCTTTGGCCTCACTTACTTCTAGTGCCACCAGCTTGGCCCCATGGCGGATATAGGGGAGATCTGCCTTCTCCGGCAGCGGCCCATCATACTTTTGAGCCGCTACCCCAGCCACCATCAAGCACCCGATCAACAAGAAACGCATTCCTTGAGTTTACCCAACCGGTGTGGCCGGAGCCAACGAATCGAGTAGCGCATGCAGTTCATCCGCCGTCACCGGCTTCCGCAACACGCTTGCCCCAACTTCCAAAAACTTCGCGTCAAAGCCCTCCGTTAAAAGGACGAACGAACCCAACTGCGGGCGGGCCACCTCAAAAAAATCCATCCACTTCAAGCCGGGAAGCCGCGCGGCGCAAAACGCCAAATCAAACCGCATTCGGCGAATCAAATCCAACCCCTCCTCCGCGCTTGCCACCGGCACCACCCGGTGCCCTTCTTCTCCCAAAGCCGTCAATAGCTTCCGGCGAGAGCCCTCGTCGGGCTCAATCAGCAACACCATTAAGTTTTGGGAAGCCGCTCTTTGCGCCGCCGGTGCCACCCGTGTTTGCGGCGCCGCGGTCGCCGGAAGTTGCAGCCGGAACCCTTCCGCTGTCGCCTCAAGCTCGCCTCCGTGTGCCTGCAACAGGCTCCGACACAAAGCCAGTTCCCCCAACCCCGTGGCATTTCCAAACTCTAGAAACACCAACACGTGGCCGCCCGCGGATTGCGTCTGAATGGTCACAGTCCGCCCCGCCTCTTCCGCACAGAACAACAACTGCAACAAGGCCTCCTCCAATTGGGCGCGTACTCCTTGCACATAGAGCGGATCTCGGTTGAACTGGGTCGACACTTCCATGCCGCGCGTCCGATAGACCGGATCGCGCAACTGCAAGAGCCCGTGAAGCAGGGCGTTGATTTCAAACGCCGACACCTCGGTCCGATCAGTCCGCGCAAACCCGATCAATCGATTCACCGTATCGGCTGTCTCCGACGCCCGGTGAGCGATTCTTCGAACCTCCTGCGACGTCAGCGAATCCGGTTGTCTGGCCAAGAGCAACTCCGCCTGCTGCCGGATCTCCTCCAACGGCTCCTGTAATTCATTGGCCATCGCCGACAGCAGTTGCCCCGCCATCGCCAACTGCTCGGTCCGCCGTACATGGTCCCGTGCCTCGCGCTGCTCCTGCACCTTGAGCGCCGCTCCAATAACCGCGCCCAAGTGCCGCGCCAGCATCTGCGCAAATGGCTTCGTCGATACCCCGCGGATCTCAAACAGCCCCAGCGGATCGTCCGCCGCGGTCAAAGGAATCAGCGTTCTATCCCGCAAAACCTGGACCTGCCCATTCGCCAACGCAGTCGCAGTTACCGAATCGGATTCCCCTTCTAGCTCAATCCGCTCTGCCGTCGGTTCCAACGCCGACCTTACCCGGTCAAGCCTCTTGCCCGCGCGTTGATAACGATACAGCCGATACTCGCATTTTCCAAATACCGCCCCACCCTGTGATCGCAATAGCTGCAGAATGTCCGTATCCGTCCCGGCAGCCAGTATGCGCTCCGCCAACTCGTGCAACGCCGAAAGTTGCCCGTCTCGTTCCGCCTGCCGCCGCCCGAGCACCAACCACACAACGGCTAAACATACCGAACAGGCGAGAACAACCATCGATATTGCCGGAATTGACATCGTTACAGAGGCACCTGATCCGCCAACCACCCTGCCAGCACCGGATCAGCAAAATCGCGAATTGTCAGCGCCGTCCCCGGCAGTTGTCGACCGAATCGGCAGAGTCCCACCACCCGCGCACCCATCGCCCGGCCCGCCGCAATCCCCGAAGCGGAATCCTCAAACACGATACAGTTCGCCGGCACCGTCGTTAGTTCCGCCGAAACCTTCAGATAGATGTCTGGAGCCGGCTTCGGGTTGGCGACCTGATGTCCGTCCACCACCGCCCCAAAATAGGAACGCAGCCCCGCCCCATCGAGCACCACATCGATATTGGCCGATTCGGCGTTGGAGCCCACGCCCATAGGAATCGACCGGTTCCGTTCAAGCAGCGATCTCAGTCCGGGCATCAAGTTCGCCTCAAGCCG
>JANODS010000753.1:0-1021 GCA_031412835.1 Acidobacteriota bacterium
CAGTACGATCCCTCCAATGCCCTTGTCGCCGGCGACGACCCCATCGAACTCCTCGAACTCGTCGCCCCCCGCGTCGTCTCCATGCACGCCTCTGACCGCTACCTCGTCCCCGGTGCCTCCCTCGAAGACCTCCGCCAATCCGACGGCACCCTCGGCTACTCGCCGTCCCTCCGCCACGGCGTCACCGGCGAAGGTCTCAACGATTATCACGAAATCTTCCGCATCCTCGCCGCCCATAAATATTCCGGCTGGATCAGCCTCGAAGACGGCATGAACGGCATGGACGAAATGGTCGCCTCCCTCGCGTTCCTCCGCCGCATGAGCGCCCAATACTTCCCGGAGCCTTCCCTATGAAGACCGCCCTCATCGGCTGCGGCAAAGTCGGCCACCTCCACGCCGCTGCCCTCTCCGAACTCAGCCAGTTCATCGCCGTCTGTGACCACGCCGCCCCCCGCGCCGCCGCCTTCGCCGCCAAATACGGGGCCACGGCTTACCCCGACGTCCCCGCCCTACTCGCCGCCGGCGTCGAAGCTGTCGTCGTCTGCACGCCCCATCCGCTTCACGCCGGTCCCGCGGTAGCCGCCCTAGAACGCGGCATCCACGTCCTCGTTGAAAAGCCACTCGCCGCCACCGTCGAAGATTGCGACCTCATGCTCGCTGCCGCCGCCCGCTCCGGCGCTCGTCTCGGCGTCGTCAGCCAACGCCGCTTCTTTGAACCCGTCCTCGCCATGAAGGCCGCTGTCCAAGAAGGTAAAATCGGCACCCCCATTCTCGGCACCGTCGCCATGTTCTCCTGGCGCGACGAAGCCTATTACCGCTCCGACCCCTGGCGCGGCAAATGGTCCACCGAAGGCGGCGGCGTCCTCATCAACCAAGCCCCCCACCACCTCGATATTCTCCAATGGCTCATGGGCCCCATCCAGAGCGTCTCCGGCATCGCCAGCAATCTTAACCATCCCTATATCGAAGTTGAAGATACCGCCATCGCGAATATCCGCTTCACAAACGGCGGCCTCGGCAA
>JANODS010000754.1:0-2344 GCA_031412835.1 Acidobacteriota bacterium
CGGTAGGATCGCCGCAGGCCATTTTGACGTGGGTGACAGGGTCGCTGATGAGAGCGTAAGACTGCGCCTCGCTGCCGGTGCCGGTGGTCGAGGGGATGCCGATCATAGGGAGCAGGGGCCGGGCGGCTTTGCCGTAGCCCCAATAGTCTTTCATGGTGCCGCCGTTCGTGAGGACGAAGTTGATGCCTTTGGCGGCGTCGAGAGAGCTGCCGCCGCCGAGGCCGATGAGGGAATCGATGTGGAGGTGGGAAGCGAATTCTCGACCGTGCTCGATCATGGCCGAATCGGGGTTGGCACCGAAGTTGCGCCAGGGGGTGGCTTCGACGCCGGCGGCGGAGAGGGTGGCGATGAGAGAAGCGATGTGACCCGCTTTGTCCATGCCGTGGTCGGCGACGATGAGCGTGCGGCGGAAGCCGAGGCTTTGGGCGAGGGGGCCGACTTGGGCCAGCGCGCCGGGGGCGTAGAGGAGGGGAGGAGCCGGGTTCATGGTTTGCGTGCTTGGTCGACGAGCGCTTTCACTTCGGAAAGGAGCCGGGGGACGTGATAGGGGAAGCCGGCTTTGATGGTCCATTCGATGCCGGTTTTGGTGCCGGCGTTGGGGGTGACGGGGTAGAGAACTTTGAAGTCTTCGAGCGGGTTGCCGTTGACGATGATGAGGTCCGCGGCCCATCCGGCGCGGACGCGGCCGAGGGTGCCTTCGGCGTTGAGTACCTTGGCTCCGTTGACGGTGGCGTGTTTGATGATCCGCAGCGGATGGAAGCCGGCTTCCTGGTGGAGTTCGAAATTGCGGAGCATGCCGAAGCCGTATATCTGATAGATGTAGCCGGCGTCCTCGCCCATCGTGATGGTGCCGCCCCGGGCTTCGAAGTCGCGGACGGCGGCGAGCCAGAGGCGGAAGTTCTCTTTCCAAAAAGTTTCGTCGGTGGACGACCAGTTGATGAAGTAGCTGCCGTGGTTGGCGAGGTTGGGTTCGAAGAAGGCGGCGAGAACGGGGTGGAGGTAGTCTTTGAACCACGGTTGATTCTGGGCGCGTTGGAGGTCGCGGGAGGCTTCGTAAATTTCGAGGGTGGGGTCCCAGGCGACGTTGTTGGCGACCATGGCGTCGAGGACGGCGGCGAGTTTCTTGGGGTCGGCTTCGCGCCAGAGGCGGCCGGCGTAGCGGAAGCGGTCGGCCTCGTTCATGTAGTTGTAAGTGGACGGGAAGTTTTGGACGCCGGTCGCGAGGGCGGCGTCGGGGATGCCGTACCAATGTTCGATGGTGGCGACTTTGTTGCGGATGGCATCGAGGGCGGTCGTTTCTTCGACGCCGATGTGAATGGCGATGGGGAGGCCGGCCTGGAGCGCGTGGTTAGCGGCAGTATCAAACGTGTTCCGCCAAGCGCCGACAATCTTTATGCCGTCGACTCCCCGCGCCTTCAGTTCCTTAACGCGATTCATGGCGGCTTCGGTGGTGCCCGGACGGCCCAGGACAGGGTAGACGAAAAGGCGGGGGGCGACGACTTCGCCGCGGGCGGATTTAGCCTTCGTATCGAGGGCGAACTGCAGGTTGCTGCCGACGTCGCGGACGGTGGTGATGCCGCAGGCGAGCCAAAGTTTCAGGACGTAGTTCGGGTCCATCGGGACGCCGCCGCGTTCCTGATGGAGGTGGCCGTGCATGTTGATGAAGCCGGGGAGAACGTACTTGCCCCGGGCGTCAATTTCGACATCGCCGGGGCGGGATTGCGAGCCGCGTGCGATCTGGGTGATCACGCCGTTTTCGATGGTGATATCGAGCGGCCCCTGGGCCGGGGTGCCGGTGCCTTCGACGACCATGGCCCCTTTCACGATCATGCGGGCGGGCCGGACGCCGTGCTGTGGTTGCGCGGCCAAAGTGGCTGCGAGTACGAAAATCAAATAACGCATTATTCCCCGTTTTGAGCGATGAGCTTGGCGATGAGGGCGGTCCAGCCGGTTTGGTGGCTGGCACCGAGGCCTTCGCCGGTGTCGCCGTTGAAGTATTCGAAGAACAGCAAATGATCGCGGAAGTGGGGATCTTTCTGCTGTTTTTCATAGGGGCCGAAGACGGGGCGGCGCCCGGTGTGATCCTGCTTAAAGATGTTCGAAAGGCGGTGGGAGAGCGCAGTGGCTAGCTCCCAAAGGTTGACCTGGTCGCCGGAGCCGAGAGGATATTCGACGGTGAAGTTATCGCCGAAGTAGAAGTGGAACTTTTGGAGGGATTCGATGATGAGGTAGTTGACTGGGAACCAGATGGGACCGCGCCAGTTGGAGTTCCCGCCAAACATGCTGGACGCCGATTCACCGGCGACATACCGCACGCGGAATTCTTGTCCGGCCGCATGACAGA
>JANODS010000755.1:0-2171 GCA_031412835.1 Acidobacteriota bacterium
CCCATCGTCGCCCACCCCGAATTCCCGGCCCCCTGGTCCCGCGCCGCCAAGTAAATCACCTGATTCCCCGCAAACGCCGCCCTAAACGAAATATTCAACGTCAACGTCAACAGATTCCCACTGCCCACCGCCGACGAACCAGTCCCGTTAATCTGGCACTGCCCATTGCTGACATTCCCCCCGGACCCCAACACCAAAGGAGCCGAAAGCCCCGAGTCCACGCCCGCGTCATTGACTAAGAACAAAACCCCCGCCGGCACCGAGTAAGCAAGGTAACAGGCGTTGCCCCCATCCAAAGCCCGGTTGATCAACGCATTGACCACCCCTAAGTTCTGAAACCCATTCGGGTTAGTAAATCGAAACACAAAACTCTGCGTCGTCCCCGCCCCCGCCACCGGCCCCGTCGCCGTCACACTCGGCGGCGCCGCCCGCTGCGTCACCGTCACGACGGCCGTCCCCACCTGAATCGTCGCCTGCCGCGAAGTCCCCGCCGTATTCGCCGTAAACGTAAAGCCCAACGTCCGCGATCCTGTCCCCGACGTCGTCGTCAGCGTCAGCCACGGAGCCGGCGGGTTCACCGCCGCCGTCCAACCCAGCGTCGGAATCGCCGTCGCCAACTGCACCTGCCCCGCCCCCGCCGCGGCATCCACCGTCAGCGAAGCCGGAGCCAATACCAGCGAGTACTGCGCCCCATTCACGACGATCGTAGTCGAAGAAGAGGCGGTATTCACATCCGCCGGAGCCTCATCCGCGAAGGCACTCGAAAACGCCGAAAGCGGAGTCCCGTCCGCCAACCCGGCCCCCACTTCCACTTCAAACCGAACCGTCTGCGACCCGCCCGGAGCCAGGTTCCCTACCGGAAACGTCGGCTGATTATTCTCCGGCGCGCAAGGGGCCGGACAAGCCCGCAGCAACAAACCCGTCACCAAATTTCCTCGAATCACCGTATTCGCCGCCGTCGCCGCTTCATTCGTCACCGTTTGCTCAATCAATACCCGACTCCCCGGCCCAAACAAAGCCCGTTGGCTCCCCGCCTTCCCGGAGGTCGACGGCGTCGCAGAAAGAATCTGCGAGGTCAGCCGTAGGCTAGACTTCCGCACGGTCAGTGTATTGTCGCGGTACCGAGGTATTGAGGCGACGCTCGAACTAACCGTAACGTCGGAAACCGGCGCTGGGCCTCCGAGGAAACTAATCCCCAGCAAATCGGCTGGAAGTGCATTATTAAGCAGAATCTGAAAGTCAAAACTCTCGGTCGACAACGGATCCGCGGTAAGAACCTCCCACGTCGCCACCGCCGACCCATTCGTCACCGTCGTCAAGGCGTAGGTATTATTGAGCCGATTCCCCGCCACCGCCGTCCCACCCGACCCATCCAACGCCGCGGAAACTAATCGTCCCCGAGCCGACCCATCCGCCGGGGTAACCGGCAGCAGCAACTCCACCCCATTCGGAATATTAGAGATCACCACTCGAAGCCGAGCCCCCGGCCGCAACGAGTTCGGCTGCGTCTCGCGAAACAGCACCAGTCCCGTCGCCAGCGTCGACCCCGTCGGTCGCGTGAACGGCTTCAAAGAGAACGCGATAGCCTGCGCCGCCTGCGCCAATGTCACCGTCGGGTTCGTAATCGTTAACGGCACACTAAAACCCAGTGAAGCCACAATTGGGTTGGCTTGAAACGTCGCCGGCCGCCCCAGGAAGCCCGCATCCGTCCGCAGGCTATTCACCCGCAGCACCGAAGCCCCCGCTGGCAGCGCGACCCCCGTCCAACGCAAACGATTCGCCGCCACGAGGCGTGGAGCCACGCCATTCAAAGCCAGCGAAACGTCCGGCAACCCATTCGTAATCGGCGTATTTAAACTAACTTCGAAATCGGTCACCACCGGTGCCGCCACTCCCGAGCAAGAAAGCACCAACTCCCCAACCAACTCCGTAATCCCATCGGCATCCACCGAGGGCACTGTCGGGACGGCCGCGGTACACGACCCCTCACTCGTCCCCGCCTGCACCACCACGAAGCTCTGTCCGCCTAAAAATAGCGACGCACTCCTCCGACCCGCGCCCGGGTTCGCCGTCACGGTGAAGCTAACGGTCCCCGGCCCAACGTTACTTGCCGCCGAAGTCACCACCACCCACGGCTCCGACGAGCCTGCCACCCATGGGCACCCGCCCTG
>JANODS010000756.1:0-4608 GCA_031412835.1 Acidobacteriota bacterium
ACACTCTCCATCGAACTCCTCCCCACCCCCCGCAACGCCCCCGCTCAAAGCTTCTTCCTGGAGCTAACCGGCAAAGCCGAAGGCAAGGCTTCGCTGACCGCCGCCCAGCTCCAAGCCGCCGCCTTCACGAGCCCCAAAGCCGCCCCCGCCGCCACCCCCGCTGAAACCCTCCCCACCCAGCGCTTCCACGACTATCAACACATCGCCACCCGCCTCTCCACCGTCGAGCAAATCCAAGCCGCCCTCCGCGCCGACCAACTCTACGCCGCCCCCGTTCGTGAAGTCCAAAACCCGCCCGTCACCAACACCGAAATCCGCCTCGCCGCCATCTGGGCCGACCTCCTCGCCCAACCCGCCATCTCCACCGACGATAACTTCTTCGACCTCGGCGGCCACTCGCTCCTAGCCGTCCTCCTCGTCACCCGCGTCCACGACGAGTTCTCCATAGAGCTCTCCATGGACGACGTCTACTCCGCCGACACCACCCTCGCCAAACTAGCCCAACTTCTCGAAACCCAGCATCTCAATCAGCACGACCCCGCCGAAGTCTCCGCCCTCCTGGCCGAGATCGCGTCGCTTTCGGACGAAGAAGTCCGCTCGGAAATCTCCCGTCTATGCGCGTTCTCCTAACCTCCAACGCCTCCTACGAACCGCCCCGCGGCGGCTCCACGCGCAGCAATCTCATCTGGCTCGAAGCCCTCGTCGCCGCCGGTCATCAAGTCCGCGTCGTCTGCCCGGCCCACAACGAAGCCGGCGAAACCATCCGCCGCGGCATCACCATCGTCCGCGTT
Source organism: Acidobacteriota bacterium (assembly GCA_031412835.1). Lineage (GTDB taxonomy): Bacteria > Acidobacteriota > Terriglobia > Bryobacterales > Bryobacteraceae. The sequence continues at coordinate 792 of JANODS010000756.1, forward strand.
GCCGATCTCACCCGCCACGTCCACCACCTCGCCGCCGAAACCGAACGGTTCAAGCCCGATTGGGTCCTCGTCTCCTCAGAAGACCTCAGCCACGTCCTCCTCCGCGAAGCCTTCCGCCTCGCCCCCGGTCGGCTCATCTTCATCGCGCACACTCCCCAGTTCCTGCCCTTCGGCCCCGAAAGCTGGTACCCCGACGCCGCCGCCACAGCCCTCGTTAAGCAGGCCCGCGGCATCGTCGTAATCGGCCACCACATGGCCGGGTACGTCAAGGAGCACCTCGGCGTCCAGCCCATCGTCATCCATCCCCCCATCTACGGCCAAGCGCCGTGGAAGCACCTCGGCAGCTTCGCAAACCGCTACATCCTGATGGTCAACCCTTGCATCGTCAAGGGCGTCACCGTCCTCGCCGGCCTCGCCCGTCGGCTGCCCCATCTTGAGTTCGCCGCCCTCGCCGGCTGGGGCACCACCTCCGCCGACCGCGCTCTGCTCGCCACCCTGCCAAACGTTACCATCCTCGAATCCGTCCCCGACATCGAAGACGTCCTGGCCCAATCCCGCCTGCTCCTCATGCCTTCACTTTGGTACGAAGGCTTCGGCCTCATCACCATGGAAGCCATGCTCCGCGGCATTCCCGTCGTCGCCTCGAACTCCGGCGGCCTCGCCGAAGCCAAATCCGGCACCGGTTACGTTCTGCCCGTCCAGCCCATCACCCGCTACCAATCCGACTTCGACGAAAACCACATGCCGAAGCCGGTCGACGTCGAGCAGGACCTGGAACCCTGGGTCGCGGCCCTCACCGAACTCACCACCAACGAAACCGCCTGGACCGCCGAATCCGCCCGGTCCCGCCAAGCCGCCGAGGAGTTCGTTTCGAAACTCGACGCGAACGATCTCGCCCACTACCTCGCCGAGCGCCGCCACCTCCGCATCCTCCTCGCCCACAACTCGCTCTATTTCCCCTCCGCCGGCGGTGGCGACAAATCCAATCGGCTGTTGATGGAAGCTCTCGCCGCCCGCGGCCATCACGTCCGCGTCGTCACCCGCGTCGAGTCCTTCGGCGAAGCCGATCACGACGCCTATCGCAATGCCCTCGCTACGCGCGGCATCACGCCCACCGTCAACCCCGACGACGTCACCTACACGTTGAAGAACGTCGATATCCGCACCCTCACGCGCTCCCCCCTCTGGCGTCCCTACTTCCAACGCCAGATCGACGACTTCGACCCCGACCTCATCGTCACCTCCACCGACGACCCCGCCCAACTCCTCTTCGACCTCGCCGTCCGCGCCCCCCGCGCCCGGGTCGTCTATCTCATCCGCGCCACCATCGCCGTCCCCTTCGGCCCCGATTCCAGCGGCGTCCACGTCGAGCGAACCCAGCTTCTGCAGCAGGCCGATGGAGTTGTCGGCGTCTCCCACTACGTCGCCAACTACGCCCGCCGACACGGCGATCTCCACCAAGCCATCCACGTCCCCATCTCCCTGCTCGAACCCGGCCCCGCGCCACTGCTCGGCCGATTCGACAACCCTTACGTCTTGATGGTGAACCCCTGCGCCGTGAAGGGAATTTCGATCCTCCTCGGCCTCGCCGACGCCATGCCCGAAGTGACGTTCGGGGCCGTGCCTTCTTGGGGAACCACCCACGACGATCTCGCCGAACTAGAAAAGCGCCCCAACATCGAGATCCTGCCGAGGACGGACAACATCGACGACCTCCTAGCTCAGTCCCGCGCCACGCTCGTCCCCAGCGTCTGGGCCGAAGCGCGCAGCCGTATGGTGCTGGAGTCGTTGTCGCGCGGCGTGCCCGTTCTAGGGGCCGACGTCGGCGGCCTGCACGAGGCGATGCTCGGCGTCCCCCACCTGCTTCCGGTCAACCCAGTCGTGACCTACCAAGGAGCCGTTGACGAGCACATGGTGCCCATCGCCGATGTCCCGCCGCAGAACCTGCAGCCTTGGATTGAAGCCCTCCGCCGCCTGACCACCGACCGCCCCCACTGGGACAAACTCTCGGCTCTCTCCCGCGAGAAGGCGCTGCGCTACATGGAGAACTTGAACGCGCTCCCGTTTGAAGCCTACGTCGAGAGCTTGCTGCACCAGCCCAAGCGCGGGGCCGCGGCCCGTCTGGCCGCCGCCGGGCCGTTGGCCCAACTCTCGCCAGACCGCCGCCGCCTAGTCGAACTCCGCTTGAAGGAACGAGCGACCTGGTTCCCGACAGTGCCCAAATCCGGCCGCCGCATTTTCTGTTTCCCGTGGGCCGGAGCCGGGCCGTTTGCCTATCGAGGCTGGCAGGAGAAACTGGGCCCCGAATTCGCCCTGATCCCCGTCCGTCTCCCGAATCGCCCCTGGAAGAGCATCGAGGATCTCCTCGACCAACTGACGACGCAAATCCGCCCTTTACTCCAAGCTGAACCCGCGATCTTCTTCGGCCATTCGATGGGAGCCGGCCTGGCCTTCGAAGTTGCCCGCCGAACGAACCCATCGGCGCTGATCGTCTCCGCCGCCCGAGCTCCCAAGTTCCGCATCAACTACGCCCCGCCGATTGAGCCGACCGACGAGGAGCTATTACGCCAACTAGAGCGGCTCGGAGGAGCTCCGAGGAATCGTCTGGAAGCGATGCTACCAGCCTTCCGCGCCGACACCCGCCTGTTCCGCAACTGGGTCTATCATCCGACAGAGCCCCTAACGATCCCGGTAACGGCCATAGGAGGCGCTGAAGACCCCCAAGTCCGCCCCGAACACCTCGACCCCTGGTCCGAAGTCACCACGGGCCCCTTTAGCCGCCTGGAGTTCCCCGGGGGCCACTTCTACTTTCAGACCCACGCCGACTTCTTCCCGGTCCTTGCGGCAGCGATTAAGGCACCTCAGTAGGATCATTCTCGGGCGTTGCATTCGCCGGCACGGGATACCGTTCAAACAGGACCTTCGCTGTTTCCACGATCTCCCGAAGCCCCTCAACGAACCCAGGAGATCGGCTGAGGCCCCCACCGGCACACCTATCAAGGGCCTTTAAAATGAGAAGGTGGACTGCCGCGAGCATCTTGAGATCACCCGCGATCTCTCTATCGTCAGTCTCTAGGTACTCGGAGTGGATTTCAGTTCCCCGCTTACGTTCCTGAAAATCAAGACGGCTTAAGTATTCGGGCGTAAAGTGAACGGCTCCATCAGAAAGCATGCCCATTTCTTGCTGAAGTTCTTCAGCAAGTGGGTCACCCTCCAATACCTTGAACTCGATCTTCAGTTTAGGAAGCTTCTCATTCGCCCGATGTGACTGCCACCGCGCCATGCGGACTTCAAAGGCGGTCCACCGTTCGGCATTTTTCGGATCCAGTTTGATCGCCAATGCTGTCCGAGCCGCCTCCAGGGCGCGTCTAGATGCCGCCGCCGCGTCGAGCGGAACGCCCCGGGCTATGCACGACGCTGCTGAGTACAACGATTGATGGCAGGTACTCACCATTCTTGCCAGACCATTCGAAACTCCTTGGTTTTCGGTCCGAATCGACTGGTAGGTGCCATCAATGGCGGCAATCACCACCACGAATTCTTTCCTTCGCAGGAACAGGTCTGTCCTGTTGAACTGTGCGCCAAGGTAAGAGGTAAACTCTACAAGCCCCTCTGTTGGCCGGGGGAGCGTGACCCTCGGCGTTCGCGATCCGACGGGCTTGGGCTTCTTCAATCGCGGTTGTGACAGCCTGATTTCCTCTTCCCCATAGCCTATCCTAAGAGAAGGCCCCCATGACCGTCCACCTGGAAATCCCGGAGTCCATCGCCAACAGCGTCCGCCTCCCCGCCGCTGATATCGAACCTCGTCTCCTCGCCG
>JANODS010000757.1:0-2822 GCA_031412835.1 Acidobacteriota bacterium
ACCGGCGAGAACATGCCGATGATCACCTTCGGCGGTGGCGTGAAAGTCCAGCTCTCCAGCCGGATCAACATGCGCTTCGAGTTCCGCAATAACATGGCCCCGTTCCCCAAGAAAGTCATTGCCCCTACCCGCTCCACTGGCGGAGGCGGCTGGAACAACAACCTCCTTCCAACCGTCGGCATCAGCCTTCTCTTTTAGATTCCCCGCAAATCTAAGCACAAAAAGGCCGCGCCCTTAAAGCGCGGCCTTTTTCTCGTCCGTGGCTTCCGCTACAGAAGCAAGAATCCCGTCTCCACTTCCTCTTCAATAATCCGGTTCCAAACCACTCGCGCCAGCCGCTCCTGCCCACCCACCCGGCAACGAATCACCTGCCCACTCGTTAACGCCGGATACATATGCGAAGCTCGAAACCCGCTCTCGCTCTGATCCAGCATCCTCGCCCGCACCTCAAAAATATGCGGCGTCTCCATCACCAGAATCACCTCGGCAGTTACGGCAACTCGCTCCTCACGTCGGCGCTCGTCCACTCCCACCGCCTCGCTGATCTTAGAATGCAAAAACGAAAACATCGGACTACTCCTCGCCTTCGACGGCCGTCGCCACGCCGTGGCCCGCTTCGTCATACTGCTTCAGCTTTCGGCTCAACGTCCGTCGGGAAATCCCCAGCAACAATGCCGCCCGCTCCTGATGCCCGGCCGTACGCTGCAACACCTGCAAAATCAATCGCTTTTCCATATCGTGCAACATCGCCCCATTCTGCAGCGACCGGCTCAGGCCAGCGCCGCCCTCAATTTCACACAACCCTTCGTTCACCGCCGCATACAACCGCTTCAGATCGCTCTCCGCCTGCGGCAGAGTCGCGTAGGCATCCTGTATCGCTTCCGGCAGGTCCAACGTATAAATCTCTTCTTCGTTGGCCAACAACGCGCACTGCATCACCACGTTGCGCAGCTCCCGCACGTTTCCCGGCCACGAATAGGCTTCCATCGCCTGCATCGCATCCAAGGTAAACGAGCGGCCGTCACCATGCTGACCCAAGAACAGATTCGCAATCGGCCTAATGTCCTCAATCCGTTCGCGCAGCGGCGGGACATTCACTCGCACTTGCGCCAATCGATGGTACAGGTCCTGCCGAAACTTGCCCGCTCGCACCAACTCCTCTAGGTTCCGGTTCGTCGCCGCGACGATCCGAACATCGGATTCCACCTTCTTAGTCCCGCCCAACCGAAAATAGGCCACCCCGTCGAGCACCCGCAAAAGCTTCGTCTGCAGTCGCGGATCCAAGTCGCCAATCTCATCTAAGAAGATCGTGCCCCCGTTGGCCATCTCGAACAAGCCCGGCTTCCCCACATCGGCCCCGCTAAACGCTCCCCGCTCGTACCCAAACAGCTCGCTCTCCACCAATTGCTCCGGCAATGCCGCGCAATTCAGGTCGATCCACGCCTTCGTCGACCGATTCGAATAATGGTGAATCGCCCGCGCCACCAACTCCTTGCCGCTACCGCTCTCCCCGCAAATCAACACCGCCACACTGCTCCGCGCAATCCGCTCCACCTTCGCGTAAAGGTCCCTCATCGGTCGGCTACAAAGGACCGCGGGCATTCCGAGAAAACTCTGGGGGCTGTTTATCATGGCGGTATAAGATCATTCTCACCGCAAGCTCATCCGTTGAAAACCCGCAGACTCACCCTACCCCAAAAGCATTTCGCCTTAGGACGATCCGACATCGGTACTATGCCATTTTGTCGCCTCTGACAAATCGCCCAGCCCTCGAATGAGACAATTTGGCCTAATTATCAAGGAACCCTATCGGAATAGCCCGCTTTTGTCGATTCCCTTAGTGGCCATCGAAACGCGTTCGTTTCGAGGCAACTCGGCCCATGAGATCAAATCAATCCTATACTCCGGCGGCAAAGACATTCCTGTCGGTCATGACGACTATCGGGATCGTCGCCCTCTTTCTCGGCCTCTTTCCCTTCCATTCGTCCGATTTTCTCAAATTCCTCTGCCACGCCACCCTCGCCATTCTCGCCGCCTGCTTCCGAGTCAGTCTCCCCACCATCACCGGCACCCTCACCATCAATTTTCTTTTCATCCTCGTCGGCATCGTCGAACTCAGCCTCAGCGAAACGCTTTTGATCGCTGCCGCAATGACTGGCCTTCAATGTGCCATCGCTACGGATCGCCGTCCCACCTGGCTGAAAGGGCTCTTTAATGTGGCCGTCGTCTCCATCGCCACCATCGCCACCTACGTCGTCTACGCCAACCCGTACTTTACTAGCTCTGGCGTCTCCACCACCGTCCTACTCGTCACCGCCGCCTTCGTTCTCTACGTCATGACCACCCTTCCGGTCGCCATGGCCATAGCGCTCACCGAACGCCGCTCCATCGTCCGTACATGGCGCGAATGCAGCCTCTGGTCCGGACCCTACTATCTCGCCGGCGCCGCCGTCGCCATCCTCTTTACCACCACCACGCGGATCCTCGGTTGGCAGATGGCCCTGCTCATCATGCCCGTCATCTATCTCATCACCCGCTCCTATCAACTCTATATGGGGCGCCTCGAAGATGGCCGGAAACATGCGGACCGCATGGCCGAACTTCATCTCCGGACCATCGAGGCCCTCGCCCTCGCGATCGAAGCCAAAGACACAACCACTCACGACCATCTCCAACGCGTCCAAGTCTACGCCGTCGAAATCGCCAAGGAAATGGACCTCCCCTTCGAAGAGATCGAAGCCCTTCGCGCCGCCGCCCTCTTGCACGACATCGGCAAGCTCGCCGTCCCCGAACACATCATCTCGAAGCCCGGCAAACTCACG
>JANODS010000758.1:0-6861 GCA_031412835.1 Acidobacteriota bacterium
CTTTCTGCTTAACCTGGTCTGCTTCGCTTGCTGCATCGAAGGCATGTTCTTCTTCGCCGCATTCGCCTACGTCTATTTCCTCCGCTCCCGTGGTCTGCTCCAAGGCCTGGCGACCGGCACCAACTGGGTGTTCCGCGACGAAAGCGCCCACATCGAATTCGCTCTCGAAGTCATCAACACGGTCCGTCGCGAGCGGCCCCATCTGTTTGATGCCGACTACGAAGCCCGCTGCAAAGACATGATTCGAGACGCCGTCGAATGCGAAGCGCTCTTTGCCGAGGATACGCTCGGAGGCGGTATCTCCGGCATGTCGATTACCGCCATGCGCCAGTATCTCCAGTACATCGGTGATCGCCGCTTGGTGTCGTTGGGGATCCAGCCCATCTACGGCTCGAAGAATCCGTTCGACTTCATGGAGTTGCAGGACGTGCAGGAACTTACTAACTTCTTCGAACGCCGCGTCTCGTCCTACCAGACCGCGATCTCGGGCGAAGTCGCGTTCAGCGACGATTTTTAGTCGAAGCTGCCACCCAGCAATCCCGCCGTTTTGGGCCCTCCACCCGGTTCGCGCCATTCTAGCGTCGTTCGAAAAATCTTCTTGACTTTCCCGCTCACTGTGCTAAAAAGTTAGCAGTGAGGTGCTAAAAAATTAGCATGGCCAAGAAGACTGACCCCGTTCCCGTCGTCTCCCGACGAGAACGACAGATCCTGGATGTCCTGTTCCGGCGCAAAGAAGCCACCGCGCAGGAAATTCAGGCCGAAATCCCCGACGGCCCGGGCAATTCGGCTATTCGGGCGCTGCTCCGCATTCTCGAAGACAAAGGCCACGTACAACACCGCGAAGAGGGCCCCCGCTACGTCTATCTCCCCGTGCAGCGCGCTGACGTGGCCCGCCGAAGCGCTCTCCGTCACGTGCTCGATACGTTTTTTGAAGGCTCCGCCGCCGGCGCCATGGCCGCTCTTCTCGGCGAAGATGGCGGCAAACTAACGCCAGCCGAAATCGAGCGTCTGGAAGCGATTCTGGCCAAAGCCCGGAATAATTCTCCCACTGGAGGTGCCTAATGCTCGAACTCCGGGTGGTTCTCGGCATGACCCTATTGACCGTCTGCGCGGGGTTGCTCCTCCGGCTCTTCTGCCGCCGCTGGTCCGCGGCAGAGCGCCACAGCGTTTGGAGCGTTTTGCTCCTGCTCATGCTGCTCCTACCCCTCCTGCTGCGCTTCGAACCGCCCACCGTCGTCCTCCGCGGTTCGGCCCAGGAAGTCCAGCGTTTCGTTGTCTGGGTGGGGTCCACGGAATCACCACAGCCGTCGCTCCCCTGGCCAACGGCGAAGTTGCTGACCACCCTTTGGTTGTCCGGTGCCCTCGGGGTCGCCGGTTGGGCTCTGCTCGGTTTCGTCCGCGTAGCCGGTATGATTGCGGCGTCAAAGGAGCATTCGATCCACGCCGGCACCGCCGTCCGGACCTGCGCCGGTCTGCACATGCCCGCCGTGGCCGCTGGCCCGGTGATTCTCTTGCCGGAATCCAGCGCGACGTGGCGACCGGAGCGCTTGGAGATGGTTTTGGCTCATGAATTGGCGCATGTGCGTCGATTCGACTTATGGTGGCGGCTCGCGGGAACGCTAGCCTGCTGCTTGTTTTGGTTCCATCCGTTGGCCTGGTGGGCCGCGGCCCAACAAAGAAAGGAGAGTGAAATGGCTTGTGATGACTTGGTATTGAGAAACTACTCGTCGGCCGCTTATGCCGAAGAGTTAGTCGGCGTAGCCCGCGAGGCCTCCGGCTATGCAACGCCCTCCGCCGTCATGGCGATGGCTAAACCCCGGGAGTTGGAAAGGCGCCTGGTGGCCCTGCTGGACTCCGGCCGCCCCCGCGGAACCGTCTCCGTTCTCCGCGTCGCCACTACCTGCGTGGTCGCGCTTCTGGCGGTGTCGCCCCTGCTTGCGTGGCAGGATTCGAGCGTTCAAATGAAGGGGTCGGTGAAGGACATGGTCGGCGCAATCCCAGGAGCCAAGTTGCTCCTCAAGGGTGCTACCGAATACACCTTCGAAACCGGCCCCGACGGCTCCTACGCGGTTACCGGCATCCCCGAAGGCGAGTATACGATCGAGGTCCTCAAGCCCGGCTACGCCAGCCTTACGATCGGTCGCCGCCGGGTCGAACTCGGCAAGACCATGCGAGCCGATTTTCACTTACAGTTGGGCGGCATTCGAGAGACCGTCAACGTAGCTGGCGGCACCGCGGGAACGGACTCGCCCGCCCCATCCGCCGTCCAGCGCCTCCGCATCTCCGGCAACGTCCAGGCCGCGAAGTTACTGAACCGCGTCGTCCCCTTGTATCCAAAGGAGGCCAAGGAAGCGAGGATTCAAGGAACCGTGCGACTCAGCGCGGTGGTCGGAAAGGACGGGGACATCGTCCGCTTGACGCTGCTCATGTCGCCGTCGGCGGAGTTGGCCCGTTCGGCCCTGGAGGCCGTCCGTCAGTGGAAGTATCAGCCAACCCTGTTGAACGGCGACCCCGTGGAGATCGAAACGCAAGTCGACGTGAACTACACGCTACAGAATTAGGCCACCCTATCGCCCCTGTCCCGGGTCAAGCCGGCGGATTGATCCAGGACAGGGCAGGGAAGCGGCGAAAGCCCGCGTCTGTGGACGCGAGCATCTCTTCCAACAAATACCGCGCATGAAGGCGTCCGGGATTCACCATCGCCACATGCGGAAGGTTACGCAGCTTTCCCAAAACTGAAATCGTCTGTTCAGCCATCAAGGGCTGTACATTGATCTTGGGGTTAGTGATGATGCGACGAAGGCCCAAGCCGATAGCGAGGCTACCGGTCGTCGTCTTTCAATCAACGCGCGCTCTCGCCTTCCGCTATCGCCAGCAAGTTCGAAACGCTATCGTAGCTCAAGCCTTGGCGCAGCCCAACCGAAAACGGCTCGACTCGAAACGTCGAGGGCTGCTGTCGCCTCTGCTCCGCCGCCAAAAGCCCTTCCCGGACCGCGCCGTTGAGAGCCTCTCGAAACGAAATCTCCCGCAATCTTGACTCCTGATGAAGCCGCTCGAGAACATCGTTGTCCAGAACAATTGTTGTCCGCCGTGACATGTCACGAGGATAGCATCGATGTTGCTATTTGAGGCACCGTCCACTGCCGAAGTTTGGGCCGATGGCTATTCGTCAGACGGCGGTGAGAATTTGGACATCGCGCGCGCTGGCCCCCCGGACACAGCGCCATGCGATGGACTGGTCAAAGGTAACGAGTCTGCCCCGCCACTCTACGGCCAAGGTTAGGAGATAGACATCCGAGATCTGACTAGGCCCCGGTAGCTTGTCGAGCTCGAAGCGCATGGTTTCGAGCAAGGAGATTCGGTCCTCCCAGAACTCGTGAAGCCCGTTCCGACGCAGTTCCGATAGCCTACCCGCTAGCGCTTTGGGCGTGCGAGGCCGTTGCTTGGAAAACCAGTCCTGGGCGGGAAAGTTGACGTCGTGTCGGCTCTCCGCTACGGCAAATCTCGAAGCCGGTTGGTTTCTTCAAGGGTCATGGCGATGTTTCCGGCCATCGGCTCCAACAGTCTGATGCCATTGCGGACCGGTGCCTCCGCCTCTGCTGTCAACGAAAGTCGGGCCAAACTCGAAAGCACCTTGCCGAGGCTTTGCTTACGTTCCGCCGCGAGTTGCTGGACCAATCCCAAAATGTCTTCGTCAAGGTCTATCGTGGTCCGCATGAAACAAAGGTAGCACTTCAGAGTTCCCGCGGTGGAAGCGTCTTGCCGCACGAGGGAGTAACGCTTGGAACGAAAGGTCACGGCAATGCAAGAAGCCCTTTCCGAGCCCGAACCTCTCGCCTGTCGCCCGACGCCGTCGAGTAACTCTTGACCTTCTCGGCTCGGACGATGAAACGTTGCGGAGCGGGGCCGATGTAAGAAAACGGGTAGCAAGTAACAAGCGTCAGAACTTCGCCTGCGTCGGAGTCTAAAACAGAAACATCCGACGGATCGACGATCTTGGTGGAAACGACGGTATAGTAATAGCCGCCGCCAGGAGTCGTCATCTTGATCCGGTCATTCAGTCTGATGTCCTGTAACTCTCGGAAAAAGGTATCCCGGTGCCCCGATAGCCCAACGTTACCCGCTTCCCCGGGCAGCACCGTGCCCAGAATGTGGCCGACCGCGCGACGAAGCACCAGGCTCCCAGTGCCCTCCATCACGATCGACGAAAGACCAAGCCGGGGAATTTCGATCAGTCCGATCAGCCCTTCCCTCTTCGTCGGTCGAGCGGGAGCGGGTCGCGACGGAGTGGCCGGTCGCGATTGCTCCTGCCGCTCAGTGACTAACTCGCGAAGGTGCCGCAGTTCCGCTTTCTGAAAGAGCCACGTGTCAACCACGACAAAGCCGACGTAGCCTAACATCGATAGAGCCACCCCGAAGAGCATGGCTTGCGTCCAGCGTAGTATTCGCCGTACCGAGGCGGCCCGCGGCGAAGCCGTCATTTCGCCACCTCCCGTGCCGGTCGATACCCGGCGCGGGCCCGTACATGCAGCTTGCCGCGTTCCACGGAGTCCGCCACCACGCGAATCTTTCGATACGCATTCGATGGCCGAACGCTGTTGGAGCTGTATCCGATGATGTATTGGTTTCGAATATCTCGGGCAATGCGATCCGCCGCGGCGACGATAGCTTCCCGGCTCTCGGGGAAATACGCTTCGCCGCCCGTCGCAGCCGCGAGGCGTTTCAGCACGCCGGGATTACGGTCCGGGTCGGCCGGTTCGAAGACGCCGAGCGTGTAAATGACCGCGTTTGATCGCTCGGCTAACACCTGCACCTCGGCGAGAGTTCGCCGACTGGCGTTGTCTCCGCCATCGCTGATCACAATCAGTGCCTTCTTCTCGCGCGGATCGTTTTGCAGGCGTTCGAGCGCCACGGCAATCGCGTCATACAGCGCCGTTTGCCCGGTGGCCGGGGTGTTGGCGATCGCTCGGGTTAGCTCGTCGAATCGCTTCGTAAACTTCAGGGTGGCTGGCAGCCCGAGCGTAACATATTCGTTGAAATTGACAACGAAGAGTTCGTCATCCGGATTACTCGAATCCACAAACATTTTCGCCGCCGCCACGACGTCGCCAAGCTTTCGCTTCATACTCCCGCTATGGTCCACGACTAACCCCACGCTCACCGGCGAGTCCTCTTGTTTAAAGAGCCGAATCGTCTGGCGGGCTCCGTCTTCATACACGGTAAAGTTACTTTTTAGCAGGGCCGCGGTGAGTTGGCCTTTGGCGTCTCGCACGGTCGTATGGAGCACGACAAAGTCGACATTCACCACCAGCCCGTACGGCTCCCCTGCCGGTGCCGGCTCCTGGCCGAAGGCGATCAGCGACCAGGAGAAAGCGGCTCGGCGCACAATCTCCTTGCCCGCTGTCATATCGCCTCAACCGGCCGGTACTGGGGCTCCCACATCGCTTTCTGCACCTCCTCTACGATGTCGTCGAACTCGACGCGCGCCAGGCCTTCGGCCTCGGCTTCTTCGGCGACCGCGACGGCGACCGTCGCCGATGCGCTCCGCAGATCGTCAATCTGCGGAAGCAGCGAGGCCCCGGGCAGGCGTACCGCCACCAGGCTGGAGACCGCGTTCGCAGCCGCTCTAAACATCCCGTCGCTGATGCGGCTGGCCTTCGAGACAATGGCACCCAACCCCAAGCCGGGGAAGAGAATGGCGTTGTTCAACTGCGCGACTACGTACGTGACCCCCTTAAAGGTGACCGGGGCAAACGGGCTGCCGGTGGCGATCAGCGCTCGTCCGTCGGTCCAGTTGATCAGATCGGCGGGGATTGCTTCCGCGTGCGAGGGCGGGCTTGAGAGCACAAAAATAATGGGCCGTTCCATTTGCGCACCCATTTCTCTGATCATGGCTTTCGTGAAGCTTCCGGGGACATCGGAGGCGCCGATCAGAATGGTCGGTACCACGCGGGTCATCACTTCGGCCAAGCCGATTTTGTCATCGTCGCCTTCCCGCTTCCACAGTTTCGACTCCTCTTCGGAACGGGCGTAGGGCAATTGATGGGCGAACAATCGGGTGGAGCCGCCGGCGCGGAGCAGGCCCTGGCGATCCACGCACCAGATGCGGCGGCAGGCGTCGCTCTTGGAAAGCCCCTCGCCGACCATGGCATCGCGGAGCAGATTGGCTACCGAAATCCCCGCGGTCCCAGCGCCGAAGATGACCACTCGCTGATTGCGCAGGGGCGTCCCACACACCCGGACCGCCGAAATGATCGCGGCCAACGTAATGGCCCCCGTGCCTTGTAGATCATCATTGAACGTACAGGCTTTCTCTCGATATTTCGTCAGGATCCGCCGCCCGACGTTCGGTTCAAAGTCTTCCCACTGCAACAGCGCCTTGGGAAACAGTTTGGTGACGGTTTGAACGTAAGCCTCGATGAAATCGTCGTACTGTTTCCCCCGAATCCGTTCATGCCGATTGCCGATGTACATGGCATCGTTCAACAGGCTTGCTTCGTTGGTGCCCACGTCGAGCATCACCGGAATCACCCGCTTCGGGTTCACCCCGCCGGCGGCGGTATAGATGGCCAGTTTGCCGATGGCGACCTCGATCCCCCCGATGCCCCAATCCCCCACGCCCATGATGTTTTCAGCGTCGGTGGCGAGAATCAGGTCTACGTCCTCCGCCCCCAGCCCCAGGTTCGCGAACGCGGCTTCCATCTTGTCCACTTGGTGAATCGAAAGATAAACGCCCCGCGGTCGACGGCACTCGTGGTGGTACTGTTTCATCGCCAAGCCCACCGTCACGTCGTTCACAATCGGAATCATCTCGCGCAGGTGCTCGGAGAAGAGGTTATAGAAAAGCACCTCGTTGCGGTC
>JANODS010000759.1:0-1486 GCA_031412835.1 Acidobacteriota bacterium
CCGACACCGCCGGCGGCGTACGTATCTTCTCCGTCGTCCCCTCGCTCGATACCCCGGTCTGCGACATGCAAACCAAACGCTTCAACGACGAAGCCGCCGCCCTCCCCAACATCAAGTTCTATACGATCTCCATGGACCTCCCCTTCGCCATGAAGCGCTGGTGCGGTGCCATGGGCGTGGACAACATGGCGATGATCTCCGATCACCGCAACGCCTCCTTCGGCGAAGCCTACGGAACCCTCATCCCAGACCTCCGCATCGAGTGCCGCGCCATCTTCGTCGTTGATCAGAACAACATCATCCGCCATGCGGAATACGTCCGCGAGGTAGCCGAACATCCCGACTACGACGCCACTCTCGCCGCCGCCAAAGCGCTCTCGGTCGGCTGAAATATTCCAAGATCGGGGACCTCGCTTCTAATCCTGGAAGATCGGTCCCCCCCGCGAGACGATCCCTAGTGGTAAGTCGTTCGATTATTTGATAGATTGTCGGCTAACCGCTTTGCTTTGGGGATGGCCTTTAAATTGCTCTTGTCCCTCACGGCGTAGTGTCTGTCCTTCTCTGGATACCCGGCTGTGAACGAACTGAAACGACAACTTATCGGCGCGCTGATCGTCATCATGACGGTCGCCGCTGTCGTTGCCGCGGCCATCAACTTCCAGCAACAGAATAAGTACGAGCTACCCGAAGACGGAGTTACCTGGGTTGATCGCGCCACTCCGCTCCATCCCAGAGCCGTCGTCGCCCTCCACATCGCCCCCGGCAGCGCCGGCGCAAAATTCGGCATTCACGAAGGCGACGTCCTCCGCCGCATCGGCACCCTTCCCGTTGAAAGCGCCATCGACGTCCCCCAAATCCTCGTCGGCTCCGGTGCCTGGAAAAAACTCGATTACTTCGTCGAACGCCTCGTCACCCGCCAAGGCGTCGCCGTTGCCCTCGAAACCAAACTCGCTCTCGTCGTCGAAGCTCGTACCGCCAGCAGCGCCGTCTTCTATCAATACGCCGTCGGTGCCGCCTATCTCTTCATCGGCCTCTTCGTCTTCTTCCGCCGAGGCTCCGCCCACCGCGCTGTCCACTTCTATCTCCTCTGCCTCGCCAGCTTCGTCCTCAACACCTTCCATTACACCGGCAAGCTCAACAATTTCGACAAAGCGATTTACTACTCCAACGTCTTTGCCGGCCTCTTCCTCCCTACGCTCTTCTTCCATTTCGCCGTCGCCTTCCCGGAACCTGCCCGCCTCTTTCGCGCTCGTTGGCTCCGTGCCGCCCTTTACCTGCCCGCCATCGTTCTTAGCGTCCTCTGGGTCTTAATCACCTCCTCCACTCTCCGCCTTGATGTCTCGCTCATCGAACTCCGCTGGATGATGGACCGGATCTGGCTCCTCTTCGTCGTCTCCGGCCAAATCGCCGGTGCCATCGTTCTTGCCCTTCGCTATCCCGGCGCGGAAGATCCCATCGTCCGCCAGCAGCTCAAATGGCTCCGTAA
>JANODS010000760.1:0-5002 GCA_031412835.1 Acidobacteriota bacterium
GGGGACGATGACCGTACGTGTGGGGTTTAACGCTTTCGCCGTTTCGGCCATGAACCAGACGCCGCAGAAGGCGATGATTTCGCAATCGAGTTCTTTCGCCTTGCGGGCGAGTTCTAGGCTATCGCCGATTACGTCGGCCAGTTCCTGGATTTCGCTTTCCTGGTAGTGATGAGCGAGAATCACCGCGTTACGCTCTCGCTTAAGCGAAAGAATCTCATCGGCAATGCTGGTGGTAAGAGTCGCCATAGAAATTTACTGAAACAACGGGGGTGGGCCGGACCTCTTCATTGTATCCTTCCGTTAGAGAAGTTCATGCGTCTGAAAGTTGCATTGGTCCTGATGATGATGGCCTCGGCGGTGTGGGCACAGCCTGCGAGCGGGGTGAACTGCGTGGCGACGGCGGTGCCGACCATCGTGCGGACGGAGGGTTTAAGCGAGCGGGTCGGCGACATGTTGCTGAACTGTTCGGGGGGCGCGCCGTCCGCAACTGTTCGCGGGGAACTGACGCTGATTTCGTTCAGCGGGCCGATCACGAACAAAATATTGTCGAACGGGGCGCTGGATCTGATCTTCACCGCGAACAGCGGAGCCGGCGAAACGATTCTGAACACGCAAGCGTTTGCGACGGCGGCGAATCAGGTGACGTTCCCTAGTGTCCAATTTACTTTGTCGGCGACGGGGACGGCGGTTTTGAGAATCACGAATGTGCGGATTGCTCCGCCTAATGTCCCGGAACAGCCAATTCGGGTGGCGCTGGCGACGGTGACCGCGGGGCAGATCCGAACGGATAACGCGCCGTTTACCGTGGGAATTACGCAGCGGGGGCTGCTCGCGTCCTACGCGTCGACGTTCGTCTGTACGCAATCGAAACTGCCGGAGACGGTGAGTTTTCCGGAGTTTATTCGGCGGGGAGTGCGCTATGCGTCCGTGCGCCTGACCGAAGGATTCTCGGACTCGTTTCAACGGAAAGGCCCGCAGACGGATGTGGGGACCCGACTGATTGTGCGGTACGCCGGGTTTCCCGCGGGGGCGCGGCTGTTCACGCCCTCGGTGGCCGTTGGTTCGAGCGGTGCGATTCCGACTTCCGGCGGGGACCTCGGCTTGCCGATCAGCGGAGGCCGCTACTTTTCGACTGGAAACGGGCAACTGTTGCTTTCTCGCGTAGGGAATCCCGATGCGGCCGGGGCTGGTGGCGTGCCGCTGTTCACGCCCAGCGGGGGCGTGGGGGCGATCGATTTTGACCAGCTCGCGGAGGTGCCGCTGACGAACGGCGTGGGATTGGCGGTTTACGAAGTGATGGATAGCGCTGGCAATTTGCGTGAGTCTGTGCAGATTCCGACTTTCTTGATTTTGGAGCAGCGGCCGGAGGGCGGGTCGGTGCGGGCGACGGTGGCATTGAGCTTGGGGCCGGTGTCGACGTTGGCGAGCCCGAGCGCGACGGCACCGGTGCCGCGATTCCAGGAGACCGCGCCGCCGACCGATTGCAACGCGCTCGGCGACTGTAACTCGAATCTGTTTCCTCGGTTGACGGTGGAATCGGCCGAACTGAGCTATGACGTGATTATCGGATCGACCGGGCAGACGCGGTTCGTACGGGTATTGAATGAGGGCGGCGGGGTGCTTTCGTGGACGGCGTCCGTGATCTACAAGAGCGGCAGCGGTTGGCTGCGATTCGATCCGGAAAGCGGGCTGAACAACGCGACGGTGCGGCTGGATGCGGTGGCGGGGATTGGGTTCCCGCCGGGGACCTATGAAGCGACGTTGGTGATTGATGGGGGGCCGCTCGCCGGAACCCGATCAGCGACGGTACGAATGGTGGCGCGGAACCTGACGTTGCCTCCTGTTGTGAACAACCCGGAGATGACTTCGGTCAGCCACGGGGCTTTTCAGGCGGGGCCGCTGGTGCCGGGTTCTCTGGGTTCGTTATTCGGAAGGAACCTGACGGGGACCGCGACCCGGCTAACCATGGACGGGGTGGAAGGACGGATTTTGTTTGCGGATTCTCGGCAGATCAACTTTCAGGTGCCGGTGGAGCTAGCCGGACGGGCTAGCGCGCAGGTAATCGTGACTGTGGATGGGCGTCAATCGGTGCCGGTCGCGGTGCCGCTGGCGGCGACGAATCCGGGGATTTTTCCGGGGGCGGTTTTGAACCAGGACAACTCGGCCAATACGGCCGCGAACCCCGCCGAGTCAGGAAGTGTGGTGCAGCTCTTCTTAACCGGATTGGAGGGCGCGTCGGTGACGGTGCGGATTCATGACCGACCGGCGCAAGTACCGTTGTATGCTGGCCCGGCACCGGGGTTGGTCGGGGTACAACAAGTGAATGCCGATGTGCCCAAAGACTTACAGACGGTAACGACGTCTATCGTCGTGTGCGTTGGATCGGCATGTAGCGCCCCGCAATCGATTTCGGTCCGTCAGCCCAATCCATAATCGGGTTGCTCTCGTAAAGGAGAGTAGCCATGGCAAACGTATTTGTGAGCGGCGGCACGGGCTATCTAGGCCGACCGATGATCGCGGAGCTTCTTCGGCGCGGACATTCGGTGAAGTGTTTGTATCGAGCGCGCTCCCGGGGTCGGGTGCCGGCTGGGTCGATGCCGGTCGAAGGCGATCCCCTGGCCAGTGGAACGTTTGAGGACGAAGTGGGGATGGGCGATACGTTTGTCCATCTCACAGGGGCTTCGCGCCCAGCGCCTTGGAAGGGGAGGCAGTTTGAAGCGGTGGATGGCCGTTCGTTCGAGGAGTCGTTAGTCGTCGCCCGGCGGCGGCAGGTAGGGCACTTTGTTTACTTGAGCGTCGCCCATCCAGCGCCGATCATGCGGAGCTACATCGAGGTGCGTCGGCGGTGTGAGGGCCGCTTGGTGTTATCAGGACTTCCGGTCTCGATCCTACGGCCTTGGTACGTTTTGGGCGAAGGGCACTGGTGGCCGTTTCTGCTGCTGCCGCTCTATGCGGTGGCGGAGCGGTTGGGAAGTTTGCGGGCAGGGGCGCTACGGCTTGGATTGGTAACGAAAGACGAAATGGTGGCGGCATTGGTGTGGGCGGTGGAGAATCCGCCGATTTCGATTCAGACGCTACCCGTGCCGCAGATTCGGGCGGTTGGTGGACTCAACCAACCAGGAGGCCCGCAGTCGATTCCTTCCGCACTAGACGGGGACCCGTCTGCATCGAAACATCGGATGGCGGCTCGTCGGTTTCGCCAGGTAGAGCGGAAGATCCGCTGAAGACGGAGGCTGCTTTGGCGAGGCGAACGAGATCGCCGCCTTCTTCAACCGTCATTTCGTGCTCGACCCAGTTTGAGAGTGGCAGGTTGCGGAAGTACATCCGTTCCTGGAGAACCATCGCCTTCTTTGTGGAGGAAGAGGACTTAGACTCTCGGACGTAATGGCGTTCTTCAACCCGAATATCGGCGAGGAAGTTGTCAAAAGAGGTGCGCTTGGCCCCTTCTTCGGCCGCATGGACTTTGTCCTCGACCGACTGTTGTTGTGCCTGAAGCTGCGCCTGGAGCTTCGCGATGGTCTCCCTCTCTTGCGAGACAGCTACTTCCAGCTTCGCCTGCATGACGAAGAAGGAGAGCAGGGAGGAACCGGCCGCGATGAACACAGGCAAAAGGACCCAGAGGAATGCGTCTACCGACATACTAATCCATACATCGGCGGGTATTGGACAAAACTTTCGGCCTAGAGCGAAAATTGTTTGGCTTAGGAAGAAACCTTAGCCGACTTCGGCACGAGGCAGTGGCTCGGTGCCTTCACTGAGGATGTCGAGATAGATGGCGTAACGGTACAGTTTGCCGTACTGCTTCCCCGTCCGGGAGTGGAGGATGCCTGCCTCCTCCAGTCGCGCGAAGCACTTCTGAACCGTGGGATAGCTGAGGGCGATGTGTCTAGTCGCTTGGCTGACGGTCAGGAGGGGGTAGCGCTGGAAGAGGTTATACACTTCCAGCACGCTGGCGGCACCCTGGCCCAGACCCAGGATTTTAGCGCGGTCCTGATCGAAGAGCGCGAGGATGCGCCGGGCCGAGGAGACGGCCTGCTCCGCCGTTTCTTGGATCCCTTGCAGGAAGAAGGTGAGCCACTCCTCCCAAATCCCCTCCGTCCGCACTCGCTGCAATAGCTCGTAATAGCGGCTTCGGCGCTGTTTGAGGTAAAGGCTCAGGTAGAGAATCGGGTACTGTAAGACGTTTGCTTGACAGAGCAGCAGGGTGATGAGCAGGCGACCCATGCGACCATTGCCATCGAGAAACGGATGGATCGACTCGAACTGAACGTGGAGCAACCCGGCGCGCACGAGGAGGGGCAGGGAGGAATCCGCGTGAATGAACCGCTCCAGGTCGCCGAGGCACTCCATCAGGTGCTCAGGCGGCGGAGGGACGTAGATCGCGTTGCCTGGACGCGTGCCTCCGAACCAGTTTCGCGAAGTGCGGAACTCGCCCGGCTGTTTCGACGCACCTCGGCCACTGGCCAGGAGCTTGGCGTGCATCTCACGGATCAGGCGGAGGCTGAGCGGGAAATTGTCGTCGCGCAGGCGTGCCAGGCCGTGCTCAATCGCATCGACATAGCAGGAAACCTCCCGAATATCATCAAATTGCTCCGTGCCCTCCTCGCCCGGCTCGTCCAGCAGAAGGTCGGCGAAAGTGCTTTGGGTTCCCTCGATCTGCGAGGAGACGAGCGCCTCTTTGCGGACGTACATGTAGAGGAAGAGGGCCGTGTTCGGCAGAACCGCGCTGATGCCATCAAGACGCCCAACCGCTTGATTGGCGCGATCCAGCAGGCCTTGCAGATCCCGGAGGTCCAGCGCGATATGCGGATCCAGGGGCTTAGGCAGGTACGGGCGATAGATCTCCTCCCCCGCGCTGATGCGGAGGTAAGTGCCGATACGAGAGTTGTTTACGGGCTCCATAAATTAAGTACCCCCTGCCTAGGATATCCTAAACAGGGGGTAGATTTAAAAAAATCGGCGCTTTTTTTAAATGTTCTCGCGGAAGTTAAAGCCCTCTTTA
>JANODS010000761.1:0-9308 GCA_031412835.1 Acidobacteriota bacterium
GTCAAAGAAGGCTCTCATCCCCGCATCCAGCTTGGGCGAGGCCATCAACCGGTTGACTTGCTTTGCGAGCCCCCCTGGCGTATTGAGCTCGCCGCTTTGCGCCGCCCGGAGCAACTCCGCATCCGGTGTCGTGTTCCACAATAAGTAGCTGAGCACGGTCGCGCGGCTATGGGAATCCAGCGTGCGAAGCTTCCCCTTGCCCGACGGAATCGCCACCTCTGATCGGAAGATAAAGTCCGGCAACTGCAACAGCATCGACAGGCTGGAACGCACGCCAGCATAGAAATCGTTCGTCTGTCCGGTTATGCGGCGCGACAAGCCGACGCGGTTATCAAGTTCTGCCCCGGTGAGCGGCCGGCGGAAAAGTAGTAGGCCATAATGGCTGATGATTTTACTGGAACAGGCGTCATCATAGGCCTGTGGATCTTTCGGAGCGCACGGCAACTTTGCACGGTAATTTTCAGCCGTGACTTGAGCGGCGATGTCATTCGCCATCTTGCTGAAAGACTCGAAGCCAACCGGCGTCACCGAGAGAAACGCCGTGGAAACCGCCGCTAAACCGTTCGACCGTTTTGTGGGTTCAAACGAACCGCGGACCTCAATCTCCTTGCCAAAGATGTCGGCGATGGAGTTGCGATATTCCTTTTCGGTGAGTCGGCGCAGACTCACCACCTGCGAATCAGCGGGAGGTGCCGCCACCGTGGCCTCTCCACCCCAAATGACCAAGATCAGCCCCACGGCCGATCGAACCGCTCTCTGCACCGAAATCTTGTCAGTCTGCATTGGCAAGCTGCTTAATAATACATAATTATTCGACTGCCAGCAATCGGGGTCCCCCCACCTTTTTCCCCCTCCTTTGAAAGGATTTTCTGCCTCGCGATATCCCCTCTACGCAAGGAGAAATTACTCATGAAAACTGCCATCCCCCTATTCGCCGTCGCCCTGGCGGCCCTCTCTCTCTTCCGCCCCACCCCGGCCGAAGCCACCCCGGAGGACCCCGCCCCCGGTGCCCTCCTCCGCATCACCCCGGACGGAGCCAACCCCGACCCCTGCCCCCTCGAACACACCGCCGTCTCGGCCGACCTCTCCGGACCCGTCGGCCGCGTCCGCGTGAAACAAATCTTCCGCAACCCTCTCTCCACCCCTCTCGAAGCCCTCTACACCTTCCCCCTCTCCGCCCACGGCGCCGTCGATGAAATGACCATCCGCATCAACGACCGCGTCATCAAAGGCCTCATCAAACGCCGCGCCGAAGCCCGCCAAATCTACGAACAAGCCAAATCCCGCGGCCAACTCGCCGCCCTCCTCGATCAACAACGCCCCAACGTCTTCACCCAACGCCTCGCCAACATCCCGGCCGGTGCCCGCGTCGAAGTCGAAATCTCCTACGTCGAAACTCTCAAATACGAAGCCGGCTCCTACGAGTTCGTCTTCCCCATGACCGTCGGCCCCCGCTATAACTCCACCCACAACCCCGCCTACACCGCTAAAGGAGTCCGCGCCGGTCACGACCTCTCCCTCACCGTCAACCTCAACGGAGCCAAGCAGTTCGACTCCACCACCCACGAAGTCGTTCCCACCGCCACCGGCCTCGCCCTCCGCAACCAGAAGGAGATTCCCAACAGGGACTTCATCCTCCGCTACAAAGTCGCCGGTCCCGCGATCAAGGACACCCTCCTCGCCCACCGCGTGGACGCCCTCGGCCACTTCACCTTCTTCCTCGCGCCCCCCGAACAAACCAAGGCCGCCGACATCACCCCGAAGGAGCTCGTCTTCGTCATCGATACCTCCGGCTCCATGCACGGCTTCCCCCTCGATAAAGCCAAGGAAGCCATGTCCGCCGCGATGAACACCCTTCATCCCCGCGACACCTTCAACCTCATCACCTTCTCCGGAGACACGCACCTGCTCTTCCCGTCCCCCGTCCCCGCCACGAAGGAAAATCTCCGCCTCGCCCAGCAGTTCCTGAAGTTCAGCCAGTCCGGCGGCGGTACCGAAATGATGAAGGCCATCCGCGCCGCCCTCGCCCCCACCGCCTCCCAGGAGCATCTTCGCATCGTCTGTTTCATGACCGATGGCTACGTCGGCAACGAACCCGAAATCCTCGCCGAAATCGAGCGCTACCCCAACGCCCGCGTCTTCTCCTTCGGCATCGGCAGTTCCGTCAACCGCCACCTCCTCGACCAAATGGCCGCCCGCGGCCGCGGCGAAGTCGAATACGTCGGCCTCCAGGACGATGGCTCCGCCGCCGCCCAACGCTTCTACAAACGCGTCCACTCCCCCCTCCTCACTGACGTCCGCATCGACTGGGGCAACCTCCCCGTCCAGCAGGTCTACCCACAGCGCATCCCGGACCTGTTTGACGCCAAACCCCTCGTGCTGACGGGTCAGTTCACCGGCCCCGCCCGCGGCGAAATCCGCATCCTCGGCAACGCCGGCGGCCACCCTTTTGAACGCCGCGTGATGGTCGATCTCCCCGCCAACCAGGCCACGAACTCCGCCGTCCCCACCCTCTGGGCCCGCACGAAAGTGGCAACGCTGACTGACGCCGAAGCCATCACCGTCCTCGGCCTCCAATACAAACTCCTCACCGCCCATACCTCGTTCGTGGCCGTCGACGAGCAGACCCGAAGCGAACCCGGAGCCACCAAGTACATCGAGGTTCCCGCCGAAATGCCCGAAGGAGTCTCCCACGACAAATTGATGTACGCTCCCTCCTCCATCGCGCAAAGCGTAGGCGGAGCCATCGGAAGGGTCTACCGCGCCGCCCCCAAGACAATCGAACCCATCCGCGAAGAGCGCAAGGAGCTTTCACCCGCCGTCCCCCCGCAAAAACTCGATGCCCTGCTCACCGCCCGCTTCCAGCAAGCCAGCCCCACCGACAAAATCGGCATCCGCGTCTTCCTCTCCACAGTCAACGAGTCGGTCCTCGCTGCCCTCCGTCAGGCCGGTTTAACGATCGTCTCCCGCCCCGGCCAAGCCCGTCTGATCATCGGAGAGATCGAAGCCGCCAAGCTGATTGCCCTCACCCGTCTAGCCGAAGTCCAGCACGTAACCCTACGCTAACCCGGACTATCCTTACCACTCCCGGGCCGGCCTACCAAGGCCGGCCTTTCTGCGGACTCGCCTTCCTGTCGGATGCGCCAAACTCCGCAACCACCCCCATGCGAAGGCCGCTCGGCCTGCTCGAACTGGAAGCGGCCTTACGGCAGCAGTGAATCGAGATTTACATCGGCAAGTCAGGCAACGAGCGTCAGATCCATGCGAGTCCGTTCCCGATTGACCACATCGTCGCTAAGCGGCATCAGGGCGCAACCGAGCTAATCTTCTGTTTTGCCACCCCCCCAGCCGGGTCCCCCTTGCTCGCCTTCTCCTTGTCCCCACCATTCGCCGCCGCGATCCCCGCCAGAAGCTTCCGCGAAACTACCGACCGGGGTTTCGCGGCCACGATGTCTTCCGCGCTCGCAAAGCGATCCTTGTGCTTAATCAATAGCCAGGAGGAATCGCTCCCACCCGCGAACCTCCCCTTGGTCTTCACCAGCACCCAGGAACCCTTCAGCTTTTTCCCCTGCAGTGAGAATTTAACCTCCCCACGCCGCAACCCCTCCTCCACATCCACTTCCGGGGTCCAGGTTCCCTCATCCCAAATCATCACCGTCCCGCCGCCATACTCCCCTTCCGGAATCACCCCCTCAAACTTCCCATACTCCACTGGGTGGTCCTCCACCTGCATTGCTAACCGCTTCACCGAAGAGTCGAGCGACGGCCCTTTGGGAACCGCCCAAGACAACAGAACCCCGCCCCACTCGAGCCGAAAATCGTAGTGTAAACGCGTCGCTTGGTGCTTCTGCACGACGAAGCTCAAACTGTCCGCTTTCGCCAACCGTTTTTCACCCTTAGGCTCCGGGCTGACCTTAAAATCTCTCTTCTCACGATATTTTTCCAAAGGCATGCAAGTTGATACAGCAATTTATAGGCCAACCCCCTTTGGGGAACACTCCGGCCCCGAAATTAATCCTCCCTACTAAAGCCCATGCCGAGCCTGGACAACCTCCCAGTTCAACCTCCCTACCTCCCGATGGAGGCGAAAAGCGTAACCGCCATTCCGCAAGGCGCCGAGTGGCAATACGAACCCGAGTGGGACGGGTTTCGCTGCCTGGCCTTCCGGGACGGCGCTACGGTAGAGCTTCAGTCGAAGGCGGGCGAATCCCTCACGCGCTACTTCCCGGAGGTCGTGGCCCATCTGCTCGAAATCAAAGCCAAAACTTTTGTCCTCGATGGGGAGCTGATCGTCGCCATCGACGGCAAGCTGTCATTCGACGACCTGCTCCAGCGAATCCATCCCGCCGCCAGCCGGGTAAAGAAGCTATCAGAAGAGCATCCCGCCCAGTTTGTCCTTTTTGACCTCCTCGTCGATGCGAAGGCTCGCCTCGTCGCTGGCGAGCCGCTTAGCCTTCGCCGCGCCGAACTCGAGTCGTTCACTGCGAAGTTTGTATCCGCCGGCAATGGCTGCGCGCTCTCTCCGGCCACCAGTCAGATTGCCGTCGCCCGCGATTGGCTCAAGACGCTCGAAGGTCAGTTGGACGGTCTCGTCGCTAAACGCCTCGACCTCCCATACCTGCCCGGCGAGCGCGCCATGCAAAAGATCAAGAATCTACGATCGGCGGACTGCGTCATAGGCGGCTTCCGTTACCTTGCAAAGGAGAAACTCGTTGGCTCTTTATTACTCGGCCTCTACGACGCCGAGGGCCTGTTGCACCACGTGGGGTTCACCTCCGCCATTGCTGCCTCGGAACGCGCCGACTTAACCGAGAAATTACTTCCCTTCGTCCAAGCGCCCGGCTTCACGGGACGAGCCCCTGGCGGTCCCAGCCGATGGAGTACCGATCGGTCCTCGGAATGGGTGCCCCTGAAACCAAAGCTCGTGGTGGAGGTTCGCTACGACCATTTCACTGGCCACCGCTTTCGGCACGGCACCAAGTTGGTGCGCTGGCGGCCGGATAAGCCGCCCGCCCAATGTCGCATCGAGCAGGTCGAACACGAGACCGTATCCCCTCTCGGGCTCCTGCCCAGCCTTCAAACATGACACCCGCCTTCCCTCGCGTATTCCTTCTCTCGCCCGCGCGCATCGGAGGCGTTCGCTCCTCCGTGCTGTTGCGCGATGAAGCCCAGTTCGATCTCGCAATTCGTCTCCGCAATGGCCAAGCTAATCTTGGAGACGCGTACTCCTTTGTCAGCGGACTCTATTTCCGCGCCAAGCTCGCCTACGCCAAAACCTTCGCGGCTCCTCCCGATGGCTCTCCTCCCATCCTCATCATTGTCCCGGGCTTAGGCCTCGTGCCCCCCGAGACCCTGCTTGACCGCGACCAGCTTCGGCGCGTCGGGGAGGTATCCGTTCACCAGGACCAAGACGAGTTCCGAACACCCCTTCTGCGCGATGCGGCCATGCTTGCCAAGAACGACGACACCCGCTTTATTCTTCTGGGAAGCATCGCGACGCGAAAATATACAGACCCCTTGCGAACGGCCTTGGGCGACACCATCCTGGTTCCCAGCCAGTTCGCCGGCTTGGGAAATATGAGCCGCGGGGCGTTACTGCTCCGCCGCGCGGCGGCAAAAAACGAATTGCCGTACATCCCGCTAGGTCCGGAGTTGCATCGCAGAGCCCGTTTGGCCGGCGAATTGCTATCACAGAAATGACCATGGCCAGAAGCGCGACAACTCGATCGGAAGCCACTCTAACCCAGCTCGTCAGCCGCTATCCCGAACTCCAATTAGCCACGCTAGCCGACGCCGTTCCCCTGGGTGAGGAGTGGATCCACGAGATCAAACTGGACGGCTATCGCCTCGCCGGCTTTTTAACCGCGGGGACCGTTTCCTTGCGCACCCGCAACGGCAACGATTGGACCAGGCGTTTTCCCTCCATCGTCGCCGCCATAGAAAAACTAAAGGCCGGTAGCGCCGTCCTCGACCTGGAGGCCGTCGTGTTGGAACCCTCCGGCAAGAGCAGCTTCCAGGCCCTCCAAACTGCACTCGGCGACGCCGGCGATCCATCGTCGATCGCGGCGGTCGTTTTCGATTTGCTCCATCTGAACGGCGAAGATCTCACGCCACGGCCCCAACTCGAGCGAAAGAAACTGCTCGAGCAGATTCTGAAAACCGCCGAGAACCCGACGACTCTTCGTTACAGCCAGCATATCGTGGGCGCCGGCGAAGCCCTCTTTGCTAAGGCGTGCGAACTGGGGCTCGAAGGGATCATTTCGAAGCGAGCCGAGGAACCCTACCGCTCCGGACGTCAGCAGGGGTGGTTAAAAATCAAGTGTTCTCTCCGCCAGGAATTCGTCATCCTCGGCTACAGCAAAGCGCGGTCCGGCGGCCGTGCCCTCGGGGCCCTCTATCTGGGCTATTGGAAAGGGGAAAAGCTGCTGTACGCCGGAAAAGTCGGCACAGGCTTTTCCATGCAATCCGCCGCGCAGTTGACTACGCAGTTCGCCCCGCTGGCGATGACCCAGCCCGGCCTCACCCGCGCCGAAGTCGCCGGGCTCCCCCGGCTCGAATGGGAATCCATCCAATGGATCCAGCCCATCCTGCTTTGCGAAGTTTCTTTCGCGGAATGGACGGCCGACGGCCGAGTCCGCCATCCCTCCTTCGAGGGCCTGCGGCAGGATAAGAAACCCCGAGAAGTCAAAAAGGAGATGCCCGTGCCAACCAGCGCAATCAAATCTGAAAAACGAATGGTGGAAGGAGTTGTCATAACTAATGCCAATCGGATTATCTCCGAAACCGGTCAAGTAACCAAAGGCGAACTGGCCGAATACTATGCGGCCGTCATGCCGTTCATGGCTCCCCATATTCTGACCCGGCCCATTAGCCTGATGCGCTGTCCTTCCGGTATAGACGGCGACTGCTTCTATCAGCGCAATCCCGGCAAAGGCTTAGGGGCCGATGTATTTCCCTATGAGTTCAAGCACAACGGCAAGACCTACCAATATCTTTATATCAAGGACGCCAAAGGGCTGATCGAGATCGTGCAAATGGGCGGCGTCGAGGTCCACCCCTGGGGTTCAACCGTGGACAATATCGAATGCCCCGACCGCCTAATCTTCGACCTCGATCCCTCTCCCGAAGTGCCGTTTGAAGCCGTGAAACTTGCCGCGCAGGATCTACGTCTCCACCTGCAAAACCTAGGCATGGAATCTCGGCTAAAATGTACCGGCGGGAAGGGTTTGCACATCACCGTAACGTTAGCTGGAAAGGACGAATGGCCCGCTGTGAAAGAGTTTGCCGCCTCCGTCGCTCACGCATTGGTGAAAGACGCCCCCGACGTCTACGTCGCCACCATGACGAAAGCGAAGCGCACAGGCAAGATCTTCATTGATTTTTTCCGCAACGACTACACCGCTACCGCCGTTGCTGACTATTCGGTTCGCGCCCGCCCCGGAGCGCCCGTGGCGGTGCCACTCGATTGGAAAGAACTCAAGGACCTCGCCTCGCCCGATCAGTTCACGATTGCCGACGTGCTGAAGCGCATCAAGCGGAAGAAAACGCCCGCCGTGGAATCCGGGTATAGGATCCCGCCCCTGTGACCAACGGCGAAATCGCGAACATGCTCGCGAGCTTGGCGCAACTGCTCTCCGCGCAGAAAGAGAACCCGTACAAAGTCAGGGCATACCAACGGGCCGCAACAAAGATTCGCGACCTGCCCGAAAGTCTCGACGAACTCGTCCGCGATGAATCCGATCTAACGCAGTTCCCGGGCATCGGGGAGGCCATTGCCAGCGCGGTAAAGGAGATTGTCCTCGCCGGCTCGCTCAGCAGGCTGGATCTCCTCCGCTCGCAAGTCGCCCCGGAGGTGGCCAGCCTCAGCCAGTACCCGCGGCTCGACCCCGTTCGCGTGCTGCGAGTCTTCAAAAAGCTCGGCATCTCTTCGATCGAAATCCTCAAGGAGAGGCTGGAGAGTAAAGAAACGCAAACCCTGCTGGGTGCTCACACGGTGCGGCATCTCCAAGCTGGCCTCAACGAGTCGCATACGATGCTGCTCTATCGTGCCGACCCGCTCCGCCTCGCCGTTGAGGAGTTTCTGGTGGGCCCCTGCGGAGCAATCCGGGCCGAAGTCGCGGGCGACTACAGGCGACGCACCGAGGTTGTTGAAGACCTCGTCTTCCTGGTCGAGACGCCAAATTTCGCCAAAGTGGTGAAAAGAATGCAGAGCTACGGCGGCAACGCCGCGCCTCTGGTCGTCTCTTCAAAAAACAGCGCGGCATTCTCCCTGCCCGCCGGGATTCCACTTACCCTGAAGCTCGCCTCAACAAGAAACTGGGGCACCTCACTCATCGCCGCGACGGGCTCGAAGGCTCATCTGCGCAAGCTGGCCAAGGTCACCGGACCTTTCAGCTCCCTTCTAAAGTCGCCCTTTCCCACAGAGAACTCGCTGTATTCAAAATTCAGCCTCGCCTACATCGAACCGGAACTCCGCGAGGGGCGCGAGGAAGTCGAGCTCGCCCGAAGAGATTCGCTCCCCGCGCTGGTCAACGTAAAGGATCTTCGCGGTGAGTTGCACGCCCACTCCACCTCCAGCGACGGAGCAAATTCAATTCAAGAAATGGCCGCCGCCGCTCAGGCGATGGGCTATGAGTACCTCGGCATCACCGACCACTCCCAAAGCTTGAAAATCGCTCGAGGCGTATCTCCGGAAGACCTTTGGAAACAGATCCGCTTTATCGACAAGTTGAACGAGCGAAGCAATGGGATCCAAATCTCGAAGTCCTCCGAGGTCGATATCCTACAGGACGGATCACTCGACTACCCGGACGAACTTCTCAAAGAGCTGGACTATACAATCTGCTCCATTCACTCCCGCTTCGCCCTGGGGAAAACCCAACAGACCGAACGGATCATGCGGGCGATGGACCATCGCTACTGCAACATCCTGGGTCACGCAACGGGCCGCCTGCTGTTGAAGCGCCCCGGCTACGAAGTCGACATGGATAAACTGATCACTCACGCGCGGCAGAACGGGTGCTTCTTTGAAATTAACTCGAGCCCCGACCGGCTGGATCTGTCCGCCGAGAACGCGCGCGCCGCCGTAGCTGGGGGAATCAAGCTACTCATCTCCACCGACGCTCACAGCACCCGAGAGTTGGGGCTGACCTATTGCGGAGTCGATCAAGCCCGTCGTGCCGGTATAGAGAAGAAGTCGGTGCTTAATTGCCTCCCGTGGGGCCAACTAAAGAAACTTCTGCGCCGATCTAAGTAGGCCACTCCCCCCTTCCCCTCGGCACCCCCCAAAAATTGACCACCTCTGCTTG
>JANODS010000762.1:0-2758 GCA_031412835.1 Acidobacteriota bacterium
CCCGCAACGGTCTGGGCAAAGGTAGGCATCTGGAGGCACACAAGTAGCGCAGCAGCGATCCAAATTTTGGTTTTCATGTATTGAGAGACAGCCTGGAGGGAGGTAATACCAGGATAACAAATGTCAATACACAGACGAATGACGGTTTGGTTAATTTGTGCGGCGAGGCGGGCGGAGGAGGGCGGCGACGGCTGCGCCAATAGTTGCGATGAAGGCGAGTTTCCAATAGACCTCGTCGTAGCCGACGGCGAGATTTCCGGCGAGGCGGGCGCGGTCCATGATGCCGGCGAAGTAGCCGGGGACGAGGAAGCCGCAGAGGCCCCAGGCGGAAAAGACGAGGCCATAGTTGGCGCCGACGTTTTTGGGGCCGAAGTAATCGGCGGTGAGGGAAGGCATCAGGGCTAGATAGCCACCGTAGGCGAAGGCGGCGAGGCAGAGGCCGGAAAGGAGGATGCCGAAACTGCCGGCGGTGCGGAGGAAGCCGAGGCAGGCGAGGACGGAGAGGGCGCACATGAGGAGAATGGCGAGTTTGCGGCCGAAGCGGTCAGAGACGCTTCCCCAAGCCAGGCGACCGAGGCCGTTGCAGATGCTCATGACGCCGAGGGCGGCACCGGCGGAGAGGAGGGCGGTGGACTTGGCCATTTCTTGGAGGAGGGGCGTCGCTTCGCCGATGGCGGTGAGACCGACGGCGGTGCCGAAGAAGTAGAGCATCCAGAGGACGTAGAACTGCCAGGTGGCGAGCATCTGCCGAGGGGCGACTTCGACGGCGGTGGCGCGGCCAACGGGCGGGGTCCAGCCCGGGGGGCGCCAGCCGGGGGGAGGCACTTGATAGAGTTGCGCGGCGCCGACGACGCCGACGAAGAAGATGGCGGCGAGAATGAGAAAGGTACGCGGGATGGTGGCGGCGAACTGGGTGGGGTCCTTGCCGATGAGGGCTTCGAGGAGCGGACCGAACAGCAGGGGGCCAACGCCGAAGCCCATGACGGCGAGCCCGACGATGCGGCCGCGCTGGTCGGGGAACCACTTGATGCAGGTGGCGATGGGGGTGACGTAGGCGAAGCCGACACCGAAGGCGGCGACGATGCCGTAGGAGAAGATGAGGCCGTTGAGCGTATCGCCGAGGAAGGCGGCGAGGAGGCAGCCGAGGCCGAGCAGGAGGCCGCCGGCGGTGGCGACGACGCGGGGACCTTTGCGGTCCTGCCAGAGGCCGCCGATGATCATGGCGGCGGCAAAGGCGAGGAGGGAGTAGCGATAGGGCGCGATGGTTTCGGCGCGGGTCCAGCCGTGGAGCTGGGCGAGGGGGCCTCGGAACACAGACCAGGAGTAGATAACGCCGAGCAGCACCTGCATGAAGATGGCGGCGGCGGCGAGGCGGAGACGGGAAACGGGCATCCGCCGATTTTACGCGATGACGCGGGTATAAAGCTCGCGCATGGCGGCGACACTGAGTTGTTCGGCGCGGAGGCCGGCTTCGGGCAGGGAGTCGATGAGGTCGTGGCCGTAGAAGGGAGCGAGATTATTGCGGAGTGTTTTTCGTTTTTGGGCGAAGCAGCGGGCGGCGAATTGGAGGAAGGCTTCGGCGTCGGGAGCGTCGGGGCGGAGGGTGAGACGGATGACGGCGCTATCGACCTTGGGGGGTGGCCGGAACATGCCGGGCTTGACTTGGAAGAGGAATTCGGGGCTGCTGTAGGTTTGGGAGGAGACGGTGAGGTAGCCGTAGTCGCGCGAGTTGGGCGAGGCGGTGATACGTTCGGCGACCTCTTTCTGAACGAGGAGCACCGCTTCGAGAAGGGCGGCGCGGGCGCGAAAGATGCGTTCGAGAATCGGCGAGGTGATGTAGTAAGGGAGATTTCCGGCTAGGACGGCGGGCCCCCATTGGGAGAGATCGACGGTGAGGACGTCGGCTTCGACGAGGGTGAGGCAGGGGTGGTCGGGGAAGCGGTCGCGGAGGACGGCGATCATTGCCGGATCGATTTCGATGGCTATTACGTCGGCTCCAGTAGCGAGCAGATGGTGGGTGAGGGCACCTTTGCCGGGGCCGACTTCGATGATTCGCCTGGGTTGCGAGCGGGAGATGGCAGCGGCGATGCGCGCGACCATGGGCTCGCTTTGCAGGAAATGCTGGCCGAGTTTCTGTCCCAACTAACCCTTGACTTCCACTTGGCTACGACGAATGGTGATGCGCAACTTTCCCGAGGTGGGTTGGCCGAAGAACTCGGCGGGTTTGAACCGCATGAACAGCAGGTTATTTTCGATGTTGCGGCGGAGTTTTAGATCCTGGAGGAGGACGGTTTCCGAATCCGGGATGGAGTAGTCGACCATGCGGCCTTGATCGTCGAGGATGAGATCAAGCGTGACGTGGTCCGTGCGTAGGCCGAAGGGGCCCATATCGCTGAATTCCGCGCTTTGATACCAAGACGGCGGGGGATCATCGTTGGCGAGGACGGGAGGTGCCAGGGTGGGCAAGAGCACGGCGAAGAGGACGAAGGCGGTGGCCAATCCGCCGCACATGGGGAGGGCCATGGGCCGCCAAATGTTGGTATTCCAGAGGTAGAGCCGATCTCTCCAGCGGAGGCGGGCGGCGCGATGGGCGTATTGTTTCGACGCGGCGATGCGGAGCGAGATGGCGAGATTGACCGGGACGGCGCGCTGGGGGAGGGCATGGACACCGCGGCGGAGGTGCGCCATTTCGTCGAGGTGGGCCGTGCACGCGACGCAGGAGTTGAGATGGCGAGCGATCTCTCGGGCGTTTGCGGCG
>JANODS010000763.1:0-2716 GCA_031412835.1 Acidobacteriota bacterium
GCAAAAGCGAAAGGCCCCGGACGAAAGTTCGGGGCCTTTCGCGTTTTGACTCTCCCTTCGCTGCGGGGTACGGTGGCAGTATGGAAGTCACGGTTCAAATTCCCGACGAAATCGCCAACCGCGTCACCGCGTCCGGGGTCGATCTCTCGCGCCGGACACTGGAAAACTTCGCCCTCGAAGAGTTCCGTGCCGAACGCATCACCAAGGTGGAACTGCGCAAAATGCTCGGCCTGGAGCGCATCGAACTGGATGGCTTCTTCAAGGCGCACGGTGTGCACTAAGAATACACGATGGAAGATTTCGAACGGGAACGTCGGGCGCTCAAAGAGCTTAGTTTCTAGCTCGTGCAGGTGGTGATTGCCGACACCGGCCCCATTAACTATCTGATCCTTATCGGGCACGTCAACCTTTTGCCGCGCATGTTTGCTCGAATCGCCTTCCCTAAGGCCGTACACGCTGAGCTATCCGCCTCGCGTGCGCCCCTTCCAGGGCGACGATGGATCGCCACACCACCCGCGTGGTTCGAAATCTACGACACGACTGGCCTGCCCCGGGTATCTGGGCTTGATGAAGGAGAAACCGCCGCTATCGCTCTGGCGGAATCCCTTCACGCCGACTTGTTGCTGATGGATGAGCGCGATGGTTGTCGCGTAGCTCGCAGCAGAGGCTTGCGCGTCACCGGCACGCTCGGACTTCTTGATCTGGCAGCGGAACATGGCCTGGTTAATTTCTGTCAGGCGGTAGAAAAACGGGAAGGAACCAATTTCCATCGGCCAGAAGCCGTGCTCAAAGCCCTCCTGAAAAAACATAGCCAAGACAGCAACGCCTGACTCTGTCCCCTCGCATTCGGAGAGAGTTTTAACGGCTCGTCGCGGTCCCGGTCCAGCCTACCGGAATCCGGGCCCACTTGTTTCTTTCGGCGGTCGCCGTAAACGTGGCCTGGAGCTTTGACCATGCCCCGGACGGCAGGCAGATCAGACGTTTGCGCTCAATCGACACACTCTCCGTCGTGCCCGCCGCGATCCGCAGAACAATTGGCTCCAGGTAACCCGCCACGTGTCCTAGGGTCGTATCGATCACCTTGCACGCCTTCCCATCCGCGCGAACGCCCGCATACGCGATGTTATACATCGATCCCAAGCCCGTCCGCCCTCCCACCGCGAAAGACATGGGAACCACGGTAGTATTGCGAAATTGAATCACGACAGTCGTTAGGCGGTGCTCCAGCGACAGCTCAAGCTCAGCCGCGGAGGCACCGCCCAAAAACAAGGTCAAAAAAGCTAACTGCTTGCAAGCGCTCGTAACGACTCCGTGAACGGCGGATAAGCCACGCCCTTCTCCGTAATGATACCCATCACGTAGCGATTCGGCGTCACGTCAAACGCCGGGTTCAAAACCGCAATCCCCTCCGGAGCCACCGGCACCCCATACACCTCCGTCACCTCCTTCGCCGCCCGCTCTTCAATCGGAATCAAGCTCCCATCGGTCAACGTCAAATCGAGCGTCGAAATCGGCGCGGCCACATAAAACGGCACCCCGTTCTCCTTCGCCAGCACCGCCACGCTATACGTCCCGATCTTGTTTGCCACATCCCCATTCGCCGCAATCCGGTCCGCCCCCACCACCACACATCCAATCCGGCCCGACTTCAAAAAATGCCCCGCCATGTTGTCGGTAATCAACGTCGTCGGAATCCCGTCCTGCTGCAACTCCCAAGCCGTCAGCCGCGCGCCTTGCAGAAATGGCCGCGTCTCATCGGCAAACACGTCGATCGTCTTCCCCGCCGCGACTGCCGCCCGGATCACCCCCAACGCCGTCCCATACCCCGCCGTCGCCAACGCCCCCGCGTTGCAATGCGTCAACACCGTCTTATGGTCCGGCACCAGCGGTGCCCCATGCGCCCCTATCGCCTTGCAAATCGCGACGTCTTCGTCCTTTACGAGCTTCGCCTCGGTCACCATCGCCGCCACCATCTCAGCCCTGCTCCGTCCCGCCAAACTCGAATGCAACCGGCGCATCCGGTCAATGCCCCAGAACAAGTTCACCGCCGTCGGCCGCGTCGCGGCCAGCGTCGAGCAGATCAGCTCAAAGTCGTCATCGCTGCGCTCCACCCCAATCGCGACACCCATCGCCGCCGCCACCCCAATCGCCGGTGCCCCGCGAATAATCATCGTCTTGATCGCGTCCGCGACCTCCAGATACGTCCGGCAGGTGACAAACACCGTCTCCCGCGGCAACCGCGTCTGGTCGATCATCACCACCCCATCAACGGTCCATTCAATTGTTTCGACCATTCAGAAGAAAGCCTCCAAACATTGCAAGATTGTAAGTGCAGTGGGTCAGCGTCGCCGCCGCTGTGCCGGACTGCAACCGGAGCATACCAAATACTAAGCCCGCCACCGTCAACAGCAACAAATGCTGCCAACTCCACGAGTACTGCGGCCCGTGGATCAACGCAAACGGAACGCTCGTCAGAACCAAAGCCGCCACCGGTCCAAGGCTCCGAACGGCCACCGGAAGCACCAGCCCCCGAAAGAAAAGCTCCTCGCAAACCGGCCCAATCGTTACCGCAAATACGAAAAACAAAACGCGCTGCACCGGGTCCGCCAACAGCTCATCGATCAAAGGCATCTTCACCTCTTTGGCCTTCAAAACGAACCCCGCCACCCCCACAAACAGCGTCAAGGCCGGGCCATAAGCCAAAAATCGCCAATAG
>JANODS010000764.1:0-9329 GCA_031412835.1 Acidobacteriota bacterium
CCGTGATCTTGCCAGGCCCAGGTGACGGGGCGATCGGGGCCGACCGGCGGCGGGAGCGTGAAATCGGCGTAGCGACCGCAGCCAGCCAGGAGGAGAGGACGGAGCGAAAGGCCGAGCCTCATAACGGGATGCGGATTCTTAGCGAGGCACCTTTGCCGGGTTGTGAATCGAGCATCATTTCGCCGCCGATGATGCGAATGCGACGGCGGATGGAGATAGGCCCTAGGCGCAGCAGGTCGAGTTCATCGAGGGTGTAGGCACCACTGAAGGGGAAGCCGGTGCCATCGTCTTCAATCGAGAGTTCGAACATGTCGTCTTCTCGACCGACGCCAACAGTGACGCGGGAGGCCTTGGAGTGCTTCTGCACGTTGTGAAGCGCTTCGCGGACCACCTGCAAGATTTCGAGGGAGGTTTGGGAGTCCGGGGTGGCCCGAGTGTTGCCGCCGACAAAGCTCGCGGAGATGCCGTTTTCCTTCCCGAAGCCTTCGACCAGTTTGCGGAGCGAGGGGACGAGGCCGGCGCCATCGACTTCGACGGGACGCATGCTGCGGACGAAAGCGCGGAGTTCCGCCGACTGCATGCGGGTCAGTTCCTGGAGTTGGAGCAGCTCTTCCATGGCCAGCTTCGGATCGCGCTCGAGAATTTTGCGAACCACTTCAAGGCGCATTTGCAGGCCGACGAAGCTTTGCAGGGGGCCATCGTGAAAATCCGCGGCAATCCGTTGGCGTTCGGCCTCGCGGGCGTGTTCGGCCTCCGAGCGGAACATGATGGACTGTTTAGCGGCGGCGGAGAGGCGGTCTTGCAGCGCCTTTTTCTGGAGCGCCATAATAATGACGGCCATTCCGGAAAGGAGCAACGACGGCGAGAGGACGACAATTTCCGTGGGCCGGGCGACGTAGAAGAACGCTAAGGTGACCGCGATAACGATGATCACTTCGCGGGTAGTGTGGAGGAGTGCGGCGGCGAGTAGGACGTAGAGATAGAAGAGAGAGGTGATCCCGGCGGAGTATTCGAGCGGGAGGCCGGCGCAGATGAGCAGGAAAACGGCGTCGACCAGTAAGCTGAAAAGGGGATAGTTTCGGTCGAGGTTGCGCCAGAAGATAGACGAGACCGCGTAGATGGTGAACGCGGCCCAGAGGACGGCGAAGTTCCGGGTATTGGGATTGGCGGCGGCGAGGGATAGGCCCAGGCAAAGGACGCCGAGTATGGCTCGGAACACGGCTAGGCTCTGGCGCCAATTGAGGGCTAGCGAGACGCGGACAGCAGCAAAGGGCTTTTCGACAGGGGGGGAGGCCACGGAGAAAGTATCGCCGACTTACGGACGGCGATACAAGTATAACGTGTGGCTTCGCCCTTCGCCGTCGTCGTCGATGGTGACCTCTTTTTCGGGGGTCCAACCGCCGACCGTGAAATCGTGCGCCACAATACGGGCTCCTTTCTTGAGCTGTTTTTCAAGAAGAGGACGGACCTTTTCGTTCGAGACCGGGAGCAGGTAGACGGTGATGACATCGGCGGAGGTGTAGTCCTGTTCGAGCAGGTCACCGTGGATGATTTTAGCCCGGTCGGCGAGGCCGAGGCGTTTGATGCGATCAGAGCTCTGGTGATAAAGATCTTTGTCGAACTCGACGCCGACGGCATTGGCACCGAACTTTTCGGCCGCGATGATGACAATGCGACCGTCTCCGCTGCCTAGATCGAAAACCTTCTCCCCTTTCTTTACGTTGGCGAGTTGCAGCATCTTTTCGACGATTAGCTCCGGCGTGGGGTAGTAAGGAGCGAGCTTTTGAGTTTTCTTTTCGGTCGGCGTTTGGCCGAGGAGAAGCAGCGGGACTAGAAAGAGAAGGTAGCGCATGAGAGATTCCTTACGGCTCGATGAGTAGACGCACGCGGTTGCTCAAAACGTTGCCGGCTTCGACAACAAATTCCGAGGCGCCGCGATTGACGATGGCGGGGAGGCGAACTTCCACGAGGTAAAAGCCGACGTACCCCGGCGCAAGCGTGGCCCGGAGGACCTCCAGCGGAGTGCCGTCGAGGAAGGCTTTGACGTCGGCGACCACTCGGGGCTGGTTTTCGACGGGAGCGGGTTGCCCGGCCGGCCAGTCGGGTGTGACGCGACCGAGTCCGCTGAGCAGGATCTGGACGGCGGAACCGGCGCGGGCGGGATTTTGGGAGTCGAGGAGCACGCCGGTTTCCCCGTCGAGAGCGAGCGGGGAGCCATCGGGGTCAATAAAGATGGCGGGGGACGATGGCTGGAGGGGCAGCCCGAGAGAGATGCGCTGATTGGCAGCCAGGAAAGAGAGGGAGACGCCGGTACCGGTGAGATCGTAGGGAAGTTGGATATGGGTTTCGGTGGCGGTTGAGGGGAGAACGGAGGCGAGGCGATCACCGGTGCGAACTTCGGAGACGCGAGCGCCCAGGATGCTCAAGAGCGCGCCGGGGGCGGCTGGACGGACCCCATAGTCGGCGGCATGGACGACGCGTAGATCTCGACTGCGGTGGGGCGCGATGGCGGTGTAGACGCCGAATCCGTAGACGGCAAGATAAAGTTGATTGCCGGCGGGATCAAGGCGGACATCGAGCACCGGCGAATCAGGGAGGCCTTTACCCGTGAGCCGACCCCAGGAGGGAGCCGCAAGATCGGCCTGGTAGACGCCACCGAGAGTAGCAACGTAAACAGCGTTGGCGGCGAAATCCGCAGCGACGCCAAACGCGGAGACCTCGGGGAGGTTGGCGGTAATATCGTCCCAATAGAGGCCACCATTCAGCGTGCGGAGGACGGTGGGAGCGGCGGCGGACTGGTCCGTCACGCGACGGCTCAAGACGGCGAGCGCCCGGCGGGGATCGCGTTCGTCGATTGTGATCGCTTCGACAGCGGAGCCGGGATTGAAGGCGGGAACGGTCCAATCGGCACCGCGATTCATGGAAATCCAAAGTCGGCCATCGGCTCCGCCCGCGTAAACCCAATCGCCCTGAGTTTGGAGGACCGTGACCACTGTGTTAAAGCGTCGACCGGCGGCGAGCATGGCCGCGTTGGGGGCAGGAACGGCAGAAGGGCGCCAGGCGGTTCGTTCCCCGGGCTGCCATTCGAATGCGGCGGCGGCTTCCCCAGGCTGCGCGGTAAGGAAACTGATCCGCGCCCCTTGCGTACCGCGAGGAAGGGAAAGAATCCGCCGCACGGGAAGATGAGGCAGCGCGGCGTTACAACTCGACCAGGTGCGACCGCCATCCGCCGAACGCCAGACGCCCGTCCCGGCGGCAACGGCGATCTCGTTAGAATCGTTGGGCGACACGGCAAGATCCGCGACCGGCGCACCGAGGAGAGAACTCTGTTTCCACTGCGTCAGATTGGCCCAGGTACGGCCCCCGTCTTCCGAACGCCAAACATGTTGGCCAGCGGCGTAGATGATGCCGCGGGCCGTGGTGGCTCGCAGGACAACATTCGGTTCCGGAAGACGATCCGGGATCGGTGGCGGCGGAACGGTGGCCGGGGGATCGGAACGTTCGAGGTTCCAGGTTTCGAAGTCGGCGGTCGAGTACCATTGGCCTGCTCCAGCGCGCGCGAAGAGCCGGAAATCGCCGGAGCGAAACTGGACGCGATCCATGGGACCGGTAGCCAAGCCAGAGAGTTGCAAATCGAGAGCGGCGTTGCCAAGCCGGCGCCATTGCGCGGGAGCGTAACTGGCGGAGGCCAGTAACGCGAGAGCGAAAATCAGAGTGGAACGCATGGAGGGGAGCGATGATGTTGCCAACTGACCCGGTACCTGGGTCTATTCTACCCATATCTATCGGCTGAACTGAATGAAACCAGTTGATTTACGGCGTATTTTCCTAGACGTACCGGATGGGCACTCCAGTTGCATTGCAATCCAAGTGCTAACTGGTATTTCGTCTGGTTGGTGATACACTTTATAAGGCGCTCTAGATTTTC
Source organism: Acidobacteriota bacterium (assembly GCA_031412835.1). Classification (GTDB taxonomy): domain Bacteria; phylum Acidobacteriota; class Terriglobia; order Bryobacterales; family Bryobacteraceae. The sequence continues at coordinate 3,929 of JANODS010000764.1, forward strand.
TGGCGTAATGCTCGCATGTCGCACCCTATCCTACAACTGATCTTTCGGTTCATTCTAGCTTCGGCTTTGTGCGCAGTTGTTGTGTTTGCACAGGCTCCTTCGCTGTTTCCCGAAGAAAAGGAACGGTCGGCGAAGATTTTGCAGATGAGTGGGCAGGTTTCTGTGCTCAAGGACAACAATCCATGGGCGTTGAAATTGGGCGACTGGGTGAACCTTCGGCAAACGATTCTGACCGGGGCGGATGGCTTTGCGGTTTTCCAGATCAACGATGGCAGCACGTTTGAAGTTTACCCAAACTCGCGTCTGGTCTTCCGGAACAACGGCGGTGGCTGGAAGGATCTGCTGGATCTTTATCTAGGTCGAGTGAAGGTGCATATTCAGAAATTCGGAGGGCAGCCGAATCCGAACCGGGTAACGACACCGACGGCTGTGATCTCGGTACGCGGCACTATTTTCGACGTGCAGGTTGAAGACGAAGACGGTACGACGCTGGTGACAGTGGAGGAAGGCCAAGTTGCGGTGCATCATTCGTTGTTGCCGCCGAGCGATTCCAAGATTTTGAACTCCGGCGAATACGTTCGAGTTTATAAGAACCAACCCCTCGCGCAGAAACAATTAGATAAAGGTGGGGCGCTGAAACGGGCGTTGCAAGTGGCGACCGACGCCTATTACAACGTCATGATGCGGATGCCGCGCGGCGGCAATTCTCCGACGACCGTTCCTGGCACTGGTGGGCGTCCCGCGGATACGGAAGCGACCCCGCCTCCTCCCCCGCCGCCACCCCCTCCCCCGCCGCCGCTGTAGACTGAAGGCGTGAGGACGACTGACGTGGTGCGATTACTTCTTGTAGCGGTGACGGGAGTCGGCTGGCTCCTCGCACAAGGCCCAGCGGCCGGATTGCCGCCGGAGTGGGAGACGAGAAAGCAGTTGGCCACAATGGTCGCAAACGCCAATCGTTTGGATCCGATTCTGGCGCAGTTGAACCCAGAGGCGTGGAAGGAAGCCGGTGCCCCAGAGGCTTACGTGCAACAACTGGGGAGCACGCGCCGAGCGCTACAGTATCTGCAAATTTCCGCGGATCGCCTTTCCCGGGATCCGAACCGAGTGACCTTTGCCATGGATACCTACTTTCGGTTGCAGACTATGGAGCAGATGCTAGGTTCCTTGGCGACAGGCGTGAGGCGTTATCAGAATCCCGCGATCGGCGATTTGCTTTCGGGAATTGCCAACGAGAACGCGGCGAATCGGGAGTTTCTCGAGCAATACATGAAAGACTTGGCCGCGGTACGCGAAGCCGAGTTTCAGGTGGTCGACGCCGAGGCGCAGCGTTGTCGCGCGATATTGAGCAAGCAGCCGCCCGTAATGCAGCGGCGCTCGGTTCCGCCACCGAAGCAGGAGAAGCGATGAACCCAGTGGCCGTCACCTTTCTCTGCAGTATTTGCGCAGAGCCGTCGCGAGATTTGTGCGTTTGGTGCACGAAAGACGCGTGCGCGCTGCACCGGTGCCAAAAGTGTTTGCGCTGTAGCGACTGCTGCCAATGCGACATACCGCTGGAGCGAAACGGCTCGATTTCGAATCGTCGCTAGCGCAGCCGCCGGACTCGATTCGCCTCCGAGTCTCCGATGTACACGACTCCCTTTTTGTCGACGAATACGCCGTGGGGCCGTTTCATTTTGCAGGCAAGCGGACTCGTTTCCGGCCCGTCGCCCGCCACCCCGGCACCGGCGACCGTCTCGATCATCCCGCTCTTCAGATCCACCCGACGAATCGTATGGCTTTCGGTATCAGCCAGGTAAACGCCCCCGTCCTTCGACCACGAAATTCCCTTCGGCCCACTGAGCTTAGCCGTCTTAGCGGGCTCTGGACCCACCGCATAACCCTTCTCTCCCGTCCCTGCGAGATGCACCAGTTTCCGCGTTGCCATATCAATGCGGAACACCTTGTTCCCTTCCCTCAGCGCCAAGTATGCGTTGCCCTTCGAATCGAAGTCCAGCGCCCGCGGACCCCATAGCGGCGTTCCTTGCAGCGGCGCGCCATCGGCGGTTGGCTTCTTCTCACCGGTGCCGGCCCAGGTCATGATCATGCCCGTCTTCATATCGACAATGCGGATTCGATTGTTCTGAATGTCACAGATGAGCAGGTTCCCGGCGGGGTCGAACTGAATGCTGTGCGGCTGGTTCAACATCGCCGTTTTGGCCGGACCGCCGTCGCCCGCGAAGCCCGCCTGGCCGGTGCCCGCGACGGTCGAAATGAGACCCGATTTCGCGTCGACCCGCCGAACGAGGTGGTTCTTCATCTCGACAAAAAACATATTGCCGACCTTGTCGAAGCGCACTTCGTAGGGCTCGTTTAACGACGCCGCTGTCGCCGGGCCACCGTCGCCCGAATAGCCCTTCCGGGCGTTTCCCGCCACCGTCGAAAGCTTGCCCGATTTCAAGTCCAGACGGCGAACGACGTGATTGTCGATCTCACAGATATACAGTGCGCCGTCGGGCCCAATCGCGATGCCGTACGGATTGCTGACCTGGTCGGCGGCGTAGCCGGCCTTTCCATTTCCGGCGATCGTTTCAATTTTCTTCTCGGCCGCGCAGAGGAAGGCCGAACACAGGACACAGAGCAGAAATCCTAGTCTCATCGGAGACGAGTCTAACATGCGACGGCCTCGGCGACCATACCGCCGAGTTACTCGCGCGGAACAGAGCCATGACCGGTACACCCACAGCAGCGGCCAAATGGCTGATCCCACTATCGTTTCCGATGTACCCGCGAGCTCCAGCCAGCCACCGGGCCAGCTCCCAGAGATCCGGGAACCGTCGCGCTTCGGGCAGCTCCTCGTCCGGACCAGCCGTCCATTCCACCGGAATCGGCAACGCGGCAGCCAAAGCCCGAAAGCGTTCCAGCGGCCAGTTTTTCTTTGCCGAGCCGGAGAAGGGATGGATCACGACGCTCGAACGCGGCTCCACTTCCCCCACGGCGATTCGCGGCGCAAGACCCATTGGCGCGCCCACTTGCGCAGCGAAAAAATCGACCGCATGAACCTCCGCATCCACCGGCAAGGCCGGATGAAACGAGAACGGCAATCCTCGCACAGCGCTTCGAAAGTCTTCGTGGCGACTGCCGTACCAGGAGACGATCCGGTCGAACTCGGCCAACCGCGCCATCGTCCGTTCCTGCGCTTGAATCGCCACCATGTCCAGGCCGGTCGAAGCGATGCTCTCCACGCGGTCCGCAAACCTGATGAGGGGCTTCACGGAACTCGGAACCCAAACCTCGGTGTAATCGGACCTCAAATGCTCCAGAGCCGGCAGCCCGACGATGCAATCGCCAATCGCCCCCGGCCGGATCAGCAGCGTCTTCAGCGCAGGTCCACCGCGATGCGCACATCCACCGTCTTCGGCGGGAAACACATGGTTTCTGAACAGGCCTGGTAGCGAAGCTTGCCGCGCGCCATCGCCAGTCCCGCGGCCGTGCCGGCCTGCGCCTTCAAAGTCACCGCAATTTGAAACGCGCCGGAATAGACGTTCAGCGGCTGATCGGAGAAGGAGTACTTTTCGTTCTTGCCAGCCGGGTAATCCACTTTCACCACTTCGAAGCCGCCCTTGTCGATCGTCAGCTTCAGCGGAATCAGGAGTTCGTCGTTCGGCTTGTTCGTATTGGCGTGAAGTCCAGGCCTGAGTTGCACATTCAACTTAGCCACGAACGGCTCAGCCTTCTTGGCGGTCACCGGTTGCGTGGTCACGGTCAACAGGTCGTTCTGCGCCCCCAACAGCATGGGGGTAAGGAATACCAGTCTACTTAGCAGCGCTGAGAAGCTGCTCGATATCTTTAACATAATCCCCTTTGCTGACCAATCCGATATGGACGGCCGCGACCCGACCTTCGCGATCAATCAAGAACGTCGTCGGCAGCGAGTCCACCCCGCCGTACTTCAACGCCGTCTGTTCGTCGCCGATCGTCATCCGGTAGTTGATGCCGGTCTTCGCGATATGCGGCTTGACGACAGCCCAACCATCGTCGTCCATCGAAACGCCGATTACGGCGAAGCCTTTGTCGCGATAGGTCTTCTCGAAATCGATGAACCAAGGAATCTCGATTTTGCAGGGGCCGCACCAAGTGGCCCAGAAGTTCAGCAGCACCACTTTGCCTTTATAGTCGGCCAACACCAGCGGCTTGCCGTCGGCATCTTTCAAACTGAACGGAGCGGCCATTTTCCGCGCACTCACCGGCTTGACGGCGGCGCGCACCGTGTCCGGGCCATTGCCACAACTCGTCACGAGGGCGAACAGACTAACGCCAATGAGGATAGACGGATACAAATTGCAACACTCCTACTTTCGATTATATAGATAGCGGGCGCCCCTCCAACGTTGCAACGAACCATGCCCGTCGCCGCGCCAGAAACCGTGGAGCCAGCGTCACCTGACTCTGACCGGCGTAGATGGCCGCCGCGGAATCACAAAACGCCTCACAGACGTATTCGCGCCAACGACGCGATTTGTTACGGCGGTCGTCGACCGTCAGCGCTCGTTTTCGCCACTCCGCGGACCATCCGGTCTCTCCGCGTGCCCGTTCTGTCGCGATTAACTCTCCCCAGCCCCATCGCGCGGGATTCCCGAGCCGCCACCAGACGAAGTGAAAAAGCTCATGCACCGTGACCCGCCGCAGTTCCGCGCCGGACAGTGCGGAGTCGACAACTACCCGCCGCTCCCGCAGATACGCGGAGGCGTCCACCTTCATCGAGCCGACAAATAAGTCCGCCTGAAACGTGAACGCGATTGGCGCTCCACACAATTCAGGAACAGAATTATTCGATAACCATGGGGCCGAAGACCGGGGTTCCCATATCGAGTTCGTCATTGAGGTTCACGTACGGATCCCGTCCCACGCCGTAGCGCAGTGTTGCGCCATCGGGCAACTTCGCGGCACCGATGTGGAGCACCACCGCATTGCCGTCGGCCGGGTCGATCTGCTGCTTAAAGATCAGCGGCAGCGGGTTCCCGTCGGCCCCGCAGATCGCGAAACCGTTTAGCCGTCCCGGTGCGACGAGCTTGCCGTTCACCTCGGCGAACAAGACACGGACCACGCTGCCGTCGCGCTTAGCGCTCACAGGGCGCGGTCCGCGCTTGTAGGGCTGATACTTCTTCGCATCCGGATAGAGATCGTGAGTCACCATGTCGGCCATGCGACGACCAAGGCGCTTCAGGTCCGGGGTGCTGACGTGGATCCCATCGTCGAGCGAAAGGTCCGCGGTCGGCACCATGCCTACGCGGGGTACCTTCGTTTCCAGCTTGCGTTCAATTTCTTGAACGGCGTTCCATTCGTTCTGGTTGGTGTTGTTGACGTGACGACCGATCTGCACGTAATAGAAGGGTAGTTCCGGCTGCGAAAAGTCCTGCCGGAA
>JANODS010000765.1:0-5706 GCA_031412835.1 Acidobacteriota bacterium
GATCGGCTGGTGATCGACCCCACCAGCGGCGGCAAGGATCTCGTCCCCTGGGGCCTGCCGATCACCCTGTCGGCGACGTTCAAGGCCGACTACGCTCAGGACTACGAAGCGCTCCTCCACTGCATCGCCAACGCCTCTGTCTATCGCGCGGCAGCTCTCGTTATTACTGCCCAGAAGCCGGACGATGTCGCCGGTTCCCTCGGCGGCCAGTCTTTAGTGATCAAGGCCCAGAGCCGAAACGCCGGTTTATTCGGGGCGGCGGCGACCGCCCTCTCGAACGCCATTTCGCTGCCGACAATCAACAAAGTTGCCCATAAGCACTCGGACGTTTACCTATCGCTGAATGCCGCCTTCGACAAAGCCTTTTGCGCGAAGATCTCGTTCTCTCCCTTCAGTAAGAAGCTCGACAAGAAGCAGAAGCTCCGCATTCTTGAGTTCATCCGGGACGCCTACAATCGTTGGCCCTTCCGGCTCCGGGACCTATACCTCTACTACGAAGTGAAGAGTGACACCGGCACCGCCCGTGGGGTCGCCGTCGAGACTTACCTTCGGGCTTCGTTGACGACCATCCTGGGTGCCATACAGGTCAACCCTGCCCCCACCGATAGCGATTGCCCGGCCGTCTATGACCTCAACTCCCTCTTCGCGCATGAACTGGGCCACACACTGTTCACCCCTCATGCCGACCCGGAAGACGGCTTCCAGGCGTGGCGTCATGTTCCAGCCTACCCGTGCCTGATGAACTACAATCCCGCCCACACCGAGTTCTGCGGCTTCTGCATGCTCGCCCTGCGCGGCTGGGACATCGGCAAGGCGGACGCCCAAAAACTCGACGGCGGCCCGCCGTGGAATACGACCGCCGTGGGGCCCAAAGTCGCCAAGGTGCGAACGGCCGAAGAGCTACCCCCGGTGATCGAGGAGCTGCCGCAGCCGCGCCGCGTCGAAGACGGCTGGGAACACGCGGGCTACCACGGTGCCGCCGCCATCCATCACGACAGTCTGGCCGCCGGCCTGAAGCCCATCGAATCCAAGTGGGACCCTTCGTCGGGCGGCGAACTGGGCCCGGGCTTTTATCTCACGGAGGACTTCGGCACCGCTTGCCTCTACGGCACGATGGCGGCTCAGCTCCATTCCAGTGACGTCGAAGTCTGGGAGGTCGAGTGGCGAAGCGACGACGACGAGTGGGGCGATGGCCTCGGCGTGCCGGTCACCGAGCAATGGGGGAAAATCAAGGAAGCGTACTGCAAACCGCCTTATGACTACCTCACGAACGAGGCGGAAGACCCGATCTTCCAGTACAAAATCAACAACCACGCCCTCGACAAGGTTCGGGTTCTGAATCCCCGCCGGATGTCGGTGGACGAAGCGTTTCGCTCGGCTGAATCCGCCAAGGCCGTGCAGAAGCCGCAGGATAAGACAGTGCCGCGCGTGAAAGTCCAAGGCGACGGCGATTGCTTCTTCCACTCGGTCTCGTTTTGGATCAAGGCGTCCGAGCAGATGCGTACCCCCTATCTCGCCGGTGCTGGCACCTACGGGGCCGATCCATCGGAATTGACCCTCGCTACCGCCGTGCGCCGCGAAGTTGCGGACTGGCTGGCCATGGAAATCTTTGGCAAAGCTACCGCCGCCACGATTACCGACAACGAGGTCCCCTCGACTGTCAACGGCGCGAGGTATCTCAACACCTGGAATCTATTGACGAGCAATGGCACCGATGTCGTCCACTTCGGCCACAACATCGCCGAGACGATCAAGGATCTGCCCCTCAATCATACCGAGGCCGCCACGGCCACCAAGGAACTCATCTGGGGCGATGCCGGCTTCCTTTGGCGGGCGATTGAGGCGCTGTATGGCCGCCGCCTCTGCGTCCACATCGGCGGCGCCACCCCGGTCATTTTCGGCGACGCCGGCGACCTCGTCCACATCATCCATTCCGGCCTGCACTACGACGTCGTCCGACCGGATTCCAATCCCGAGGTTCGCACATGAAACCGTATCCCCGCGCCATCGATGCCGACTCTTTCGCTACCGTCATCAGTGAGTCGACGGTGGAACCAGCCACCTCGCGAAAGATCAGCGTGCTCTACCATAGCGTGAAGATTCAACCGATGACGTGGCTGGAGGTCTACAAGGCAACCACCGATCAGCCGGATGGCTCCTCGCCCGGCTTGGGCAACGCCAAGCTGTATTTTCAGTGGCTACAGCATCGCCTGAACGAAATCGGCTTTCTCGCCGGCCCGTTGACCGGCGCGAAGGACGACCAGACCAAACGCGCCATCTCCCGCTACTCTTACGCGCTTCGAGGAGTCGAAACCGAAGACGAGACGCTGATCGACGGCGACGCGGGAGCCAGTACCGGGGCCAAGGCGGACTTCATCGAAACCGCCGCCGCGCTGGGGGATAAAACCAAATCCTCGCGCATCATCCTCGATCATAACTTCTGCGTCGTGGAACCCACCGCGGTCGATGTCGAACCCAAAGGCCGCGGAGAATGCAACTCCGAAGATGGGCATGTCCCGATGGAGGCCAGAAAGCTCGACCGCTTTTGCCACCCCTTCAAGGCCACCCTGCTGCTGCTTTCGAAAGACGACCGCGCGGGCAACGGCAAGGGCGTCGAAGCACCCAAAGCCATCGGGCCGGTAAACGTGGAATGGCGCGTCTTCGACCCGCCGGAGGACGTCAGCGTGATCGGCGCGCCGTTTACGTCGGTTCCCGCTTCAGTCCAGACGAAGTCCCCGAAGTACTTGGACGACACCCGAGTGGCGACGGCCGGTGGCGATGTCAAAAGTGCGCTCAAGGCCTTCGACAACTGCCCCGTGGCCCAGGGCGGCATCCGACCCGCCAGCGCCGCCGACATGACGCCGTACTTCCGCGCCGGCGCGCTCACCGATCTCTACGCCGATCAAGTCAAAGGCACCGCCTACCTCTCCACCGCTATGGTTGACCCTAAGAATCCCAGTCAAGAGGGCCTGCGCGGCACCGCCGGCGCGCTCTTCTGGGGTTCTTACATCGCCGGCGATAACTGGATGGTCCGGGCGAAGCTATCCTTCGAGGCGATTGACGGCAAAGAAGAACTGATCAAGCTGCACAAGGCGGTCCCCAAGCTCGCCAAATCGTTTGGTGATGATGAACCGACGGACCCGCTGTCGGACCGAACCGGCAAACTCACCATCTGGCGCCGCCATCGCGTCCTCAGCGTTGTCGATTGGTGGAGCAATGCGGCTGCTCCGAATATTCAATGGGATGTCATCGAGGCCGGTTTCCGGGCGGCGCACATCATCATGGTTCCGCCCGGTCCGCCGGTTCCTGTGGGAACAATTTCCAACGCTGGCCAACAGCTAGCCTACGCCACCGAAATGATCCGCGTCATGAAGGCCATCAACAGCGGGTTCCTCCGTAGCGATCCCGCCCGCGAAGCCGACATGAGATGGCAGAATGACGGGATCGTCCCCTATCCGTTCCCTATTCGACCGCAGAACGCGGACGAGACTTTGGATATTTACTCCAACTTCATCCTGAATGCTCCCAAGTTGATCGCGGAGTTCGCCGGCGGTACGTATCAGTTACACCGGCTCCCCGGCGACTTCGTGCGGACATGGCTCGGTGGCGGCAACGGGCAAGTGATCATCCGTTTTGACCATCTAGCGCAGCCGGATTTGAATCGCGACCTCAATGCTAAAGATCGGCTGATTCACGGCGCGAAGCCGCCGGGCACGGTCATTCCGTACTTCAAGCGAGACGGCCGCGGTGATGGCGGCCCTTCCATCGGCGTCAGCGGCGGTGCCGCGTTGATCGAGCACCAGCATGCCGACCAATTCCTTGGTAGTTTCATCGTTGCCCACGAGATGGGGCACAACTACTACCTCACCCATCCGCACGATATGGCGGCCGATCACGACAAGAGCGACGAGAACTGTACGATGAAGTACCCGTCGACGAGCACCCTGGGGCCCAAGGGCTGGGGAACCAAGTCGACGCCCGGCGCGCCCGTCCCGCTCTTCTGCGGAAAATGCATTCTCAAACTGCGCGGCTGGAAGATACGTTCCGGCATCCCGGACAGTTCGGGGTAGGGCTGCGCTCAACCGTACCCCACAAATAGCGTCCTCAGAACTGAATCCGCAACCCCGCCTGAATGTTGCGCGCCCCGATGTTCGTCGTCCCCGATACCCTGCCGAAGTTGCCGTCGCCCACCGTCGTGTTCGCCCGGCCAAACTGCGGCGTGTTCGTAAAGTTAAACATCTCCACCCGGAACTGCGCCCGGAACCGTTCGAAGAATCGGAAGTTCTTCAGAATCGCCAAGTCGGCATGGTTTGTAGGCCCAAAACGAATGTTCGGAATCCACCGTGGAGCATTACCCACCGTAAAGTTCGCCGGTTGCGTGAACGCCGCCGTGTTGAACCAACGGTCCGGCGTCGGGCTATCCACTGATGCCGTCTTCAGGTCCGCCACGTTCGGCCGCTGAACCTGCACGCCGTAATTGCCCAACTGATTCGGCGTCGTAAATCCCAAGGGCAATCCGCTCCCGAATCGAACGATCGACGAGATCTGCCAACCACCCAACACAGCGTTCGCCACCGGATGTAGATCCGCCGCAAACTTTCGGCCCTTGCCCACCGGCAACTCATAAACCACCGCGTTCACAAAACTCTGCGGCAAGTCATGTGCGCTAATTGACCGGTCCACACTCAAATCATAGTAGTTCCGCATCGTATCGCCCACTTCCCATCCCTGCCATTCGCTCGCGTTGTCGATCGCTTTCGACCATTGGTAAGTCGTCAGCAAATTCAATCCGCTCGCCAACTGCCAGTTATAACGAACCACCAGCGCGTTGAAGGACGAACTCGCCCCCGCCGTATCTCCCGACAGATTTACCGCCGTAAATTGCGGATGCGGCCGCAGCAACCGCTGTTGCGGCACCGTCCGGCCAGACAGTATCCCCGTCGGAATCAATCCGAAAAACGGGTTCGTCACCGGAGCATCCAGCGCCGCGCCCAAGCTGAAAAATTTCGGATCCAACTGGTTCGCCTGTTGACCCGTGCCGAACAACAACTTCCGACCCTGCGACCCCGTATACCCCACCTCCAGCACCAACCCTTTACTGATCTCGTACTGGAAGTCCACCGAGAAATTCTGCACATAGCTCAACGGATGATGCGCCGAAAGCGCACTCACGGCATCGCCGGTCTGCGTTAACAATCCCCGCGTCGCGCCAACCGGCTGCGACAGTCCTTGCGGAAATGGATTGCTCAACGGCGCGCCCCGGTTTGGGTTGATCCCATCGCCGCCGATCGTCGAAACCCACGTCGTCGTCGTCGCAAAGCCATCGCGTGTACCGCCGCCCGTCTGCGGATAAAAGATCCCATAGCCACCGCGGAACACGAGCTTATCCGTGATCTTGTACGCCATCCCAAACCGCGGCGCCAAGTTCAACTTGTCCGTCTGCCACGCCCCCCGATTCTTCGCATCGTTGAACACAAGACCACCCTTCAACGGCAACCCAGTCTGCTGCGCCAGCGGACTCGCCACCGTGAAGTCAAAGTTGTTCTGCCGGTTGTAACGCTCCGTCCGCGCCTGCTGTAACTCGTAACGCAAACCCAAATGCAGCGTCAGCCGCCGCGTCCATCCGCCTTGCCGTAGCCCCCCGCCGTCGGCGTTGTGATCGTTACGGCCTCACCCGCGTCCAGGGTCCGGTGGAGGTGCGGCTCG
>JANODS010000766.1:0-1214 GCA_031412835.1 Acidobacteriota bacterium
TGATCGTCGTCGGGGCTGTCGAAACGGATCCGTTGGCGCGGGCGGTGACGGAGTAAGTGCCCACGGCGACGTTGGTCCAGTTGTACGTATAGGGGGCGGTCGTCACGGTTGCCAGGAGCGTGGCTCCGTTGAAGAATTCGACTTGGGTGATGGGGCCGGTGGTGGCGGCGGTTAGGAGAATCGTGGCAGGAGCGGCGAAGGTAGTGGCGGGGACGGAGAGGGCAATCGTCGGCGTGCTGAGGATGTCTTCGAACGTGGGGAGAGGCTGAGGGCGGCCGGTGCTGCCGACGGCGGGCACAATGATGATTTCGGAGCCGCTGACTAGAGGCAGTTCTGGATGGTCGAAGGGCGCGCGCTCATAGAGGACGCGGTCATCGAGGAGGGCGGTTTTCATGAAAGCCACGAGGGCGGATTTTTCGAATTCAGCCAGGCCGAGGGGGCGGATGTCGGTATGGAGGTTAGAGGGGGTTCCTCCGAAGCCTGAGGAGTCGGCGCCGATGGAGCCGGTGGCGTTGCCGCCGCGGTTATAGAATTCGACAACCTCTTCAAGGCTGGCGGCGGAGCCGTTGTGAAAGTAAGGACCGGTGAGCGAGACGTTGCGAAGGCTGGGGGTTTTGAACGAGCCGTCGGCGGCGTCGCGGGTGGAAGGCGAGAGCGGGACGCAGGGGGTGACTTCAAAGGTACAGGCGTCGTTGATGAAGACGTCCTTGATGACTCCGGACTTGACCTGGCGGGACTGGGAGAGCGGGTTCCCGAAGGGGTCGAGGCCGCCGGTGCCGAGGTCCTCGCTCGTGGGACGTACGCCGAGATTGTAGTAACCGAGATCGTAGGCGACGGGGTCGCCATTGCGATTGCGCATAAAGGAGACGAGGGCACCGATGGCAGCGGCTTCGCGGGCGGGTGTGGCGGCGTTAGAAAGCTGGGGGCCGTGGTGGCAGGTGATGCAGCGGCCTTTGCCGGTGAAGACGTTGAGGCCGGCGAGGGCATCGGGAGAGAGAGCGGTCGCGTTGGCGACGGAGGTGGCGGGATAGGGGGCAAGGTAGTTGTCGATCGGGGCCTGGTCGGAGACGAGGGTGGCTTGGTTGAGCTGGACTGCGTGGCCTTAGATGAGGGAGATGTTGGCTTGGCGCTGGGTGTCGTTGCGGCCGCTGATGGAGCGGGGGGTGGGGGAGCCGTGGAGATCGTCTTGGAAGGCGGCCTGGATGAGTTGGGTG
>JANODS010000767.1:0-3603 GCA_031412835.1 Acidobacteriota bacterium
GAGGACGGAGTTCATGATTTTCGGGCGAGGTGGAGGGCGACGATGCCAAACGTGAGGCGATCGAAGGTGACGTCAGGGAAGCCGGCGGAGCGAAAATCGGCGGCGAGGGCTTCGGCACCAGGAAACTTGCGAACGGATTCCGGGAGATAGGTATAGGCGTCGCGGCGACCGCTGAGGAGGGCCCCAATGCGGGGGAGGATGTGGAGGCTGTAGAAGTTGTAGACGGCGCGGAAGGCGGCGTTGGGGGGTGTCGAGAATTCGAGAATGGCGGCGGTGCCGCCGGGGCGGAGGACGCGGTGGAGTTCGGCGATGCCTTTGCGGTAGTTGGCGAAGTTGCGGAAGCCGAAGGCGCAGGTGATGAGGTCGAGGGAGGAGTCGGCGAGGGGGAGGGAGAGGGCGTCGGCTTCGAAGAGGGGGGAGCGGGAGCGTTTGGCCTGGGAGGCGGTGAGCATGGGGTGGCAGAAGTCGGAGCCGAGGACGGGGCCCTGGCGGGCTTTTTCGAGGGCGAGGAGGAGGTCGCCGGTGCCGCAGCAGAGGTCGAGGATGCGGGCGGCGGGGTTATCGAGATAGGGGCGGACGCGGCGCACGGTGTGGGCGCGCCAGAGTTGATCGATTTGAAGGGAGAGGACGCGGTTGAGGAGGTCGTACCGGGGGGCGACGTCGGCGAACATGCCGCGGACCCAGAGGGCGGCTTCTTCTTCGGTACGGGCGCCGGGCGGAGTGGTGCCTTTGTTCATGCTAGCGCCGCGGCGGCGGCGGCGACGACGGCGGAATGGGGGATGCCGCGGACGATTTCCGTTGTGCCGATGGCGGTGGCGAGGACGAAGTGGGTTTGGCCCTGGATGGTTTTTTTGTCCTTGTAGATGTGGGCGGCGAGGGCTTCGGCGGTGATGCCGGAGAGGGCGGGAAGGGGGCCGTAGAGGTGGATGACACGGCTGAGTTCGGCGTCGATTTCGGGAGCGAGGTGGCCGGTGATGACGGCGAGGTGACCGGCGGCGAGCATGCCGTAGGCGACGGCTTCGCCGTGGAGGAGGACGGAGTAGTTGGTTTCCGCCTCGAGGGCGTGGCCGAGGGTGTGGCCGTAGTTGAGAATGCGGCGGAGGCCGCCTTCCTTTTCGTCGGCGGAGACGACGCCGGCTTTAATGCGGACGCTTTCGTCGATGATTTTTTCGAGAACTTCTGGATGCTGGGTGAGGACTTCGGCGGAGCGGTGGGCGAGGATGGAGAAGAGTTCGGGGCTGGCGATGATGCCGTGTTTGATGACTTCGAAGAGGCCGGCGCGGTATTCGCGCGGGGGGAGGGAGCGGAGGACTGCGGGGTCGATGAGGACGGCGTGGGGTTGGTGGAAGGAGCCAAGGAGGTTTTTGCCGCCTTGGAGGTTGACGCCGGTTTTGCCGCCGACGGCGGCGTCGACTTGAGCGAGGAGGGTGGTGGGGACTTGGATGACGGGGATGCCTCGCATGAAGATGGCCGCGAGGAAGCCGCCGACGTCGCCGCAGATGCCTCCGCCGAAGGCGACGACGACGCTGGAGCGGTCCGCGCCCCGGGCGAGCATTTGGTCGGCGAGGGATTCGAGGACGCTGAGGCGTTTGTTGGGTTCGCCGCCGGGGAAGTGAAGGACTTCGAACCCGGCGAGGGGTTCGGGGTAGAGGGCGTGGACGTCGGGGGTGGTGACGACAAAGACCTTGCCGGAGTTGGGGGGCAGGAAATCGCGGATTTTTGACGAGATGCCGTTTTGGACGGTGCAGGTGTAGGACTGGGTGGCGGTGGTTACGACGTGGGAGGGCACTCAATTTTTTGTACCATAGGCTTTGAAGATCACTACTGACTTCCTTGTAATCGGCGCTGGCGTGGCGGGTTTGCGGGCCGCGATCACCCTAGCTTCTGTCGGCCAAGTGCTGGTGTTGGCGAAAGATACGCTGCATGAATCGGCGAGCGAATACGCTCAGGGAGGCATTGCGGCGGCGCTGAGCGACGACGACCGGGTGGCGCTGCATGAGCAGGATACGCTGATGGCGGGGGACGGATTGTGCAACGCGGAGGCGGTGCGGACGTTGGTGGCGGAAGGGCCGCGGGTGATTGAAGAGCTGCTGGGATGGGGCGCGGAGTTTGACAGGGAAGGCGGGGAGTTGGTGTTTGGCCGGGAGGGGGCGCATTCGCGGAACCGGATTCTGCATGCGCATGGGGATTCGACGGGGCGGGAGATTTCGCGGGCGCTTTATCGGAAGGCGGCGTCGATGGCGAATCTGCGGTTTTTGAGTTTTGCGGCGGTGACGGATTTATTGCTGCAGGACGGGGAGGTGCGCGGGGTGCTGGCGTTCGACGCGCGGCATGAGCAGCAGATTCCGATTTACGCGCGGGCGGTGTTGCTGGCGACGGGCGGATTGGGGCGGGTGTATAAAGAGACGACGAATCCGAACGTGGCGACGGGGGATGGGGTGGCGATGAGCTACCGGGCCGGGGCGGCGATTCAGGATATTGAGTTTGTACAGTTTCATCCGACGGCTTTGCACTTGGATGGGGCACCGCGATTTTTGCTATCGGAGGCGTTGCGGGGGGATGGCGCGTTTTTGCGGAACGCGGCGGGGGAGAGATTTCAAGACGAGTTGGCGGCGCGGGACGTGGTGAGCCGGGCGATTGTGCGGGAGATGGCGCGGACGGGGGCTCCGCATATGTTTTTGGACATGACGCATTTTCCGCCAGGGACGATGGAGACGCACTTTCCGCGGATTTTTGAGACTTGCCTGCTGTACAAACTGGACTTGCGGGAGAGCCCCGCTCCGGTGCATCCGGCGGCGCATTATGCGATGGGTGGGGTGCAGACGGATTTGGATGGAAGGACGACGGTGGGGCGGTTGTTTGCGGCGGGGGAGGTGGCTTGCACGGGGGTGCATGGAGCGAACCGGTTGGCGAGCAATTCGTTGCTGGAGGGGGTGGTGTTTGGCGCGCGGGCGGCGGAGGCGATGAAGGATTTGGGGGCGACGAAGGCGGAGGGCGAGGCCCCGGTGGCGGAGCGGTTCCCGGCGATCAGTGAGAGCCATCTGCGAGCGATTACGTGGGAGTATTGCGGGATTACGCGGGACGGGGCGGGGCTGGGGAAGGCGCTGGAGCTGTTGCGTTCGATTCCGATTGAGAAGCGGAAAGCGCCTGGGCGGTTGGACTATGAGTTGCGGAGTATGTATCAAGTGGCGTTGTTGATTGCGGAGGCGGCGTTGGCGCGTAAGGAAAGTAGGGGCGGGCATTATCGGAGCGACTTTCCGGAGAAGAGTGAGGCGGTGAGTTCGGTTTTGGTGCGGAGGTAGGATGCGATTCGTTCTTGGATTGGTGGTGGCGACGGGGTTGTGGGCGGGGGAGTATTCGCCGCTGCGGCAGGTGAACACGGGGAACGTTCAGCGGTTGCAAGTGGCGTGGACGTATCGGACGGGGGACCCGCTGACGGCGCTGCCGGGTGGGGGGCGGGCGCCGGCGTTTGAGGCGACGGCGGTTTATGCGCACGGGCTGTTGTATGTTTCGTCTCCGTTTGGCAAGGTGGTGGCGCTGGAGCCGGATTCGGGGAAGGTTCGATGGGAACGGCAGATTGCGATCGATCAGAAAGGGAACTAT
>JANODS010000768.1:0-1223 GCA_031412835.1 Acidobacteriota bacterium
CTTCCCGCCGGATCCTGGCACCCATTTTCCAGTACAGCAACACCAGTTCCGCATTGACTGTCCCGGCTACCCGCTGTCTTGTCGAATTCAAATTGATGGGCGAGATCGCTCTGGAGCTGCCCGGTGCCAGGCAGAGACAGTGTGGAATCGGGAGTTATTAGCGTAGGATCTTTCACAAACGGGCTATCTGGAAATTGGCCAAGGATAAATGACGCGAATCGGCTCCACACGATACGCCTGAAATTCATAGGACTTCAGGATTCGCGCTGGCCCATCGCTCTTCCCCTCGGTCTACGCCGCAGCCCATTCATCGTCCGATACAATCAAAAACACAACTTTTGGCTGGTTCAGAAAAGTCGTTCACAAGCAATTGAAATAAATTTCACCTCAACATTACAAAGAACTTAACCTCACTTTACCCTCCTTATTGCGACCAGAAATTAGGAATAAATACCCTATAATAAAATCAGAAATCGCAACCACGCCCTGATCTGGCTAACAGACGGGGCGTTTTGCGTTTTACAAGGAGTCTTCACCATGTCCGAAGAACTAACAGAAGAACAGAAAAAGGCCCGTCGCGCCGAAATCAACCGCCAAAATGCCCAAAAAAGCACCGGCCCTAAAACAGAAACTGGGAAAATGAAGGTCCGGCTCAACGGTCTCCGCACCGGGGCCCGGGCCAGTGTAATCGATATGTCAGCCATCGAGAGTCTCGTCCTGCTCCCCTGGGAAGGACCCGAGGCTTACAAGGCCAACGTCGCCGACTTCACCGACAAATTACAGCCCCGCGATCAGGTCGAAATCGGCGTCTGCCAAAAAATTGCCGATACCCAGTGGCGCATCATGCGCTTGACCCTCAATGAGCGCACCTTCAATGAAGAGTGCATGATCAAGGCCGGCCAGTTGGCTCACCCGGGTGTCGCCGAAAACCGGCTGATCGACCTCGATAGCCTGAACGGTTTCCAAATTGCCGCAGATAGCAAGCTGCTCAAAGAGTTCCGACGGGAGGAAGCAGCCCTGCAGCGCTCTCTAATGGCCAGCTATAGAGAGTACACAATGCTCCGAAAACTGGATCCCAGGCCAAAAACACCGCTCACCCAGAATGCGCGGATCATCGGGCCGTCCCAAGCCCCTGCGCCGCTCGAACAAATGAGTGAAGAATCTGTAAACCTGCAACCTGCTGATTTGATTGAGCCAAGTGCCATGCCGGTCGACAACCAAAG
>JANODS010000769.1:0-1690 GCA_031412835.1 Acidobacteriota bacterium
GGTCATCCCGATTCTCGCTTTCTTCATTGTTGCTGGCGAGGAGCAGGGCGTTTCGCAAACGCAACTCGACGGCACGATCCAGAACGACATCCTCAAAGAGTTCATGGTCCGCAATACCTACATCTATCCCCCCGCCCCCTCCATGCGCATCGTCGCCGATATTTTCCAATATTGCGCCCAAAACCTCCCCAAATTCAACTCCATCTCCATCTCCGGCTATCACATGCAGGAAGCCGGTGCCACGCCCGCCCAGGAACTCGCTTATACCCTCGCCAACGGCCTCGAATACATCCGCACCGGCCTCGCCGCCGGCCTCGCCATCGACGATTTCGCCCCCCGCCTCTCCTTCTTCTGGGGCATCGGCATGAACCTCTTCACGGAGGTTGCCAAGCTCCGCGCCGCCCGCGTCCTCTGGTGCGAAATCGTCCAACAGTTCCAACCCGCCAACCCCAAATCCCTCCTCCTCCGCGCCCACTGCCAAACCTCCGGCTGGAGCCTCGCCGCCCAGGATCCCTTCAACAACGTCACCCGCACCACCCTCGAAGCCTTCGCCGCTGTCGCCGGCCACACCCAGTCCCTGCACACAAATGCCCTCGACGAAGCCCTCGCCCTCCCCACCGATTTCTCCGCCAAAATCGCCCGCGACACCCAACTCATCCTCCAGAACGAAACGGGAATCACCCAAGCCATCGACCCCTGGGGAGGCTCCCAAGCCGTCGAGCAACTTACTTCTGACTTACTAACAGAAGCCCGCCAACTAATCGCCGAAGTCGAAGCCCGTGGCGGCATGACAAAAGCGATTGAAGCCGGCCTCCCCCAATCCCGCATCGACGAAGCCTCCGCCCGCCGCCAAGCCCAGCTCGATTCCGGCCGCGAAGTAATCGTCGGAGTAAATAAGTACCTCCCCCCGGTCCCCACCGAAGTCCCGACTCTCTCCATCGACAACCAAGCTGTCCTCGCAACCCAAACGGCCCGGCTCGCCCAACTCAAAGCCACCAGAAACCAAGCCGCCGTCACCCAAGACCTCGAAGCCCTAACCCAAGCCAAAACCAACCTACTGGAGCTGGCGATCACAGCCGCCCGTCACCGCGCCACCCTAGGCGAAATCAGCCTAGCTCTCGAAAAAACCTTCACCCGCTACCAAGCCCCCACCCGCTCTCTCTCCGGCATCTACAGCCAGGAGTCCGCCACCGCCCCGGACTTCCAGCAAGCCCGCGCCCGCACCGCGGCATTCGCCGCCGCCGAAGGCCGCCAACCCCGCATCCTCGTCGCCAAACTCGGGCAAGACGGCCACGACCGCGGCGCCAAAGTCATCGCCACCGCCTTCGCCGACCTCGGCTTCGACGTCGACATCGGCCCCCTCTTCCAAATGCCCGCCGAAGTCGCCCGCCACGCCGTCGAAAACGACGTCCACATCCTCGGCATCTCCTCCCTCGCCGGCGGCCACAAAACCCTCGTCCCCGCCGTCATCGCCGAACTCAAAGCCCTCGGCCGCCCCGACATCCTCTTGATCGCCGGCGGTGTCATCCCCCCCGCTGACCACCCCGCCCTTCTCGCATCAGGTTGCGCCGCCATCTTCGGCCCGGGAACCGTCATCCCCCTCGCCGCAATCAAAATCCTGGACCTCCTATGTCCCTCCCACGCCTAGCCCTCGCCGCCTATCGCGACGGCATCCTCGCCGCCGACCGTG